>CAYXPB010000047.1:0-23089 GCA_964466645.1 uncultured Acetivibrio sp.
TCATTGATGGAAAATGGTATATTTATTTTTCAGCAGGAACATCCAGTAATAAATTTGATATTCGTTTGTATGTTCTCGAGTGCTCAGATTCAAATCCTGTTAATGGCACTTGGGTTGAGAAAGGAAAGTTAAAGACAAACTGGGAGTCGTTCACACTTGATGCAACCACCTTTGAACACAATGGAATCAGGTATCTTGTATGGGCCCAAAACGATTCGGAAATTGACAGCAATACTAATATTTATATAGCCAAAATGAATGGACCCCTTGCAATAACAGGAAATCAGGTTATGATTTCAACACCGGAGTATGCTTGGGAAAAGGTTGGTTACAAAGTAAATGAAGGGTCGGCAATACTAAAGAAGAACGGAAAAATTTTTATGACCTTTTCAGCAAGTGCGACCGATTCCAATTATTGTATGGGATTGTTGACAGCATTAGATACAAGTGATTTACTAAATCCAAACTCCTGGAAGAAATCACCTAATCCTGTTTTTCAGACAAATACTTCTACAAGCCAATACGGACCTGGGCACAATTCGTTTACAACTTCACCGGATGGAACGGTAGACATAATGATATATCATGCGAGAAATTACCGCAATATTGTAGGGGATCCTTTGTATGATCCAAACAGGAATACTCGTGCACAAAGAGTGGACTGGAATGCTGATGGTACACCGAATTTTGGAGTGCCGGTTGCTGATGGCACGACTACCATATATATATATACACCAACAAATACCCCTGTTCCGTCTGATTTTATCTATGGTGATTTAAATGGAGACAAAGCTGTTAATTCTATTGATTTTGCACTTATGAGAAGCTTTTTATTGGGAATGTCCAGCTCTTTTCCTTCATCAGAATGGGAAAAGGCTGGTGATCTGAATTTGGATTCAAGTATAAACGCAATAGATTTTGCTTTGTTGAGAATGTATCTTTTAGGTATAGTAAATACTCTTCCTCATAAAAATTGAAGCAATTTAAGTTGAAAAAGCTGTTCAATCGAATTATAGCTCTACATTTTTAGAATATGCATCCAATGTGTAATAATTCCTTGAAGATTGGTTAAATTTTATGTACAATCAGATGTAGCTGTATAGTTTTTCTTGAGTTGACTTAATTCAAAGGATGGAGATGGTAGAATGGGCAAGAAACATATTTGTCTTGATATTGGAGGAACAAAGGTACTTGGAGCTATTTTAGATGAGAAAGACAATATAATCTTCAAGGTCAAAAAAAAGACAAAGGCAGATAAGGGATTAGAGAAGATTGAGGAAAGAATAATTGATGTTGTTGACGAGCTCATAAAAGAATCTGGAACAGATAAAAATGATATAGCAGCTATAGCGGCAGGCGCGCCGGGAGTTATTAATGAGGAAACCGGTGAGCTCATATATGCTCCAAATCTCCCATGGAAAAACTATGATTTAAAAAAAGTGATAGAAGATAAGTTTGGTAGACCGTTTTATATTGGAAACGACGCCAATTTAGGAATGTTGGGCGAATGGAAATATGGAACGGCAGCAAAAAAGGAAAACGTTGTTGGGATATTTGTCGGTACAGGAATAGGCGGAGGGCTTATAATAAATAACAAGCTTTTTACGGGCAAAAGACACGATGCAGGCGAACTTGGACATATGATATTGAATACCGAAGGTCCATATTGCAATTGTGGTCAGAGAGGATGTTTTGAAGCATATGCAAGTAAGGTTGCAATAACTAGGGAGATAAAGACACAAATACAAAGAGGAAGAAAAACTGTACTAAAAGATTTAATGGATGAAGATTCTGTTATTAAAAGCAAAGCTCTAAAAGATGCTATAGAAGCTAAGGATAGCGTGGCATTGGAAGTTATGGACAATGCTATATATTATCTTGCAGCGGGTACAGGTAATCTAATAAATATTTTCAGTCCTGATATGGTAGTGCTTGGAGGAGGTGTATTAGAATCTCTTGGAGATTACATTATGCCAATGTTAAAGGACTATGTTAAAAGGTTTACACTGCCAGAACTATTAAAGGGAACGGAAATTGTACGAAGTGAATTAGGTGATGATGCCATTATTTATGGTGCTTTAGCTATTATTAAAGAAAAAAAGGGATTGTGATAAAGTGAAGGATAATGTGGAGAAGATAGGAATTTCGGGAGGAACATTCAATCCCATACACATAGGACATCTCATGGTTGCTGAGATGGTAAGAGACAGGTTTGGTCTTGACAAGGTATTATTTATTCCTTCCGGAATGCCTCCACATAAGAATTTAAGTAGTGTGGCTTGTGCAAAACATAGGTTTGATATGGTGGAAAAAGCAGTAGAAGGTAATCCCTACTTTAAAGAGTCAAGGATTGAGATTGATCGAGAAGGTTACACTTACACCGTTGATACTCTCAAAAATTTGAGAGAAATCTATGGAAATAATACAAGTTTATATTATATAATTGGAGCAGATGTTTTAAATGATTTACTTGCATGGAAAAGCTATGAGGAAGTGTTTAAAATATGTGAGTTTATAGCTGTTTTAAGGCCTGGAAATGATGTGCAAGCTTTTAAAAAGCAAATTGAATATCTAAAGCAAACTTATTGTGCTAAAATTCACTTTATTAATACTCCACTTATAGAGATTTCTTCTACAGAAATCAGAGACAGGATAAAAGAAGGAAGGTCAATTAAATATCTTGTTCCTGATGCGGTGGAAGAATATATAAAGTTAAATAGGTTGTATATTTGATAGGTTTTAGATGAATCCCAAAAATAACTCTATATATTGACTAATGAATTTTTTTAACAAACACCTTAAATAAAAGAGGTTTTGAAAGATGACAATTGATGAAATGCGTGACAAGCTTAAGAAAGCTTTGTCCCAAAAAAGGTTTAAGCATTCGGTAGGCGTTATGGAAACTGCCGTAAAATTAGCATCGCTATATGGAGTTAACGAAAAAAAGGCTGAATTGGCAGGTTTGCTTCATGATTGTGCTAGGGAGATGAAAGCTGAGGAAATTTTAAAAATATGTGAGGAAAAGAATATAGTTATAGATAATATTTGTGCAATGCAGCCTAAGTTATTACACGGACCTGTTGGAACAGTTGTTGCGAGAGAAGAGTATGGAATAGAGGATGAGGAAATTCTTAGTGCAATATATTGTCATACTACAGGTCGTAAGGTTATGAGTGCACTTGATAAAATAATATTTTTAGCAGATTATATTGAACCCGGACGAGACTTTTCCGGTGTCGAAAAAGTCAGAGAAGCTGTGTTTGAGGATCTTGATAATGGGATGGTTACTTCTTTGGTAAGTATTATAAAGCACTTGGTTAAAAAAAAGGAAATCATTCAGATTGATACTATTGACACATGGAATTACCTTATCAATAAGGGATAACGAAAAAATAACTTGATAGTATAGGAATTTGCATTTTGAAAGTTCGCCCGAAGGGCGGTTAACTTGAAATAAAGAGGCAAAAACGAAAGGGTTTTGATACCCTGAAATTTTATTATGAAGGCTTGGTTTGCTAAAAGCGCCTAGAAATTATGGAGGTTGTGTACTAATGGCAGCTAAGAGAAAAAGACCTAGTAGGGCTAGAAAAAAGAGCTTAAAGCGTATTATTATATTAGCAGGCATCTTAATTGTGGCAGTGATATCACTACTCACATTACGTAAGGCTGTTTTTTCTGAAAAATCTGAAGCTGTAGTTGTACAACCGATTGCAACTGCTATAGTTTCTCAAGAGGCTGTAACTGATATTGATTCCCAAAATGAAATTTCAGATATAGCAAATGCGGCAAATGCATCACAGGCATCTTATGATGAGGCAATTAAAGAGATTAGTGATTCAATATCTAAAAACAAGGGTATAAGAGTTAAAGTGGTAAATCATTCGAGAAACTTGGGTTATTCTGAAAAGTTTAGGGCAATCCTTGAATTAAATGGTTTTAGCGTAAGTGCCGGAAATGATAAATCTTTAAAACGCATAAGTTCGACTATAATAGAGAAAAAAGACGATATTTCCGGTGAATCTATTGCAAAGTTGGTTAATATAAAAAGGATCAGCAGGGAATTAGAGCCTGAGTCAAGATTTGATATTGTGGTAGTAATAGGTGATGATTATTATTATTAATTTCATATAAGGTGATTCCAAAAAGACTTTGCAATCACCATTTCAAAAATCTGATTTCCATTTTTTGAACTGCAAAATAATGTTCCTCTGTTGAAAGCTTATAAGCTTTCATGATGGGCTTTATACCTTAAATGTTGTATAGATTATTTTTTGAAATAGCTTAACTAAATGAAAATGAAAGGGTGGAGTAAGTTGGAAGCAAAGGTTTTAGCAGAAAAGATTGTTGAGGCATTAGAAGAAAAAAAGGCAAAGGATGTAAAGAGTATAGATATAAGTGAAATTACAGTAATTTCAGACTATTTTGTTATTTGTAGTGGTACTTCAACAACCCATATCAAGGCTCTTGCCGATGAGGTAGAAGTAAAAATGGAAGAAATAAATGTAGAGTTGCTTAGAAAGGAAGGATATAATAGCGCAAGGTGGATTTTACTAGATTTTAATTCTGTAGTTGTTCATATTTTTCATGAAGAAGACAGAGAGTTTTACAACCTTGAGAGATTATGGTCCGACGGAGTTTTGCAAAGATAATTATTTTTAAAATAATAGATTTCTATATTTTTTTAGGAAATTCAAAAAAACTTGTTAAATTACAAGTTTTTTTGAATTTCCTAGTTTTATTTTTCTAGATGGCGTTTTATCTTCTTAGTTGTAGTCTTTGCAAATTCATTTTCTCGTATTGTAAAGTCTTGAACTCTCTTATAAAGAGGCATATTATGATTTGCCTGCTTTATTTCAGATTTGATAAGTTTATATATTTCTTCCTGTGACGGGTTTGGATTGTCAAGTTTATCTTTGATACTTTGAAAATTAATTACAACTTGAGCAGTTACAATAGTTTCGTTTTTTTCATCATCATCTTTGCCTGTAACAAGGGATTCTATAATATATGGACTTTTATTGATATAAGCTTCGACTTCTTCGGGGAATATATTTTTGCCGTTTTTTGTAACAATAACATTTTTCATTCTTCCGGTTATGTATAAAAATCCTTCATCATCCATTTCTCCAAGATCTCCGGTATAGAGCCACCCATCTTTCAATACCTTTTTGGTAGCTTCATCATTTTGATAGTAACCTAACATAACGTTACCACCCCTTACTATTATCTCTCCAACGCCTTCTTTGTCGGTATTAACTAATTTTACTTCTACTCCTGGTAGTGGAAGACCTATAGAGTTATCTTTATAGCCTTCATCTCTGTTAACCGCAACAATTGGAGAGGCCTCTGTAAGTCCATATCCTTGAAAAGTCGGAATGCCCATGTTTCGTAAACCTTTTGAAACTACAGGGTCTATTGCAGCCGCTCCAGCTATTATAAGTCTTACCCTACCCCCGATATTATCTAAAACTTGCTTGAATAGTTTTCTTCGTATATCGATTTTTAAACTCTTGTACAGAAAATTGCTGATAACAAGCCCAAGTTTTAATTTGTATTTGAGTTTCCAATCCTTTGAGGCTCGAGTCCATATTTTTTGATACATATTTTCAATTATGAGAGGTACAAGTATGAGTATAGTAGGTTTAGTTTCTTTTAAGTTTTTGGAAATGTGTTTCAAACCTTCATTAAAGGATATACACCCTCCAATATAAGTGAAGGTAAGAAAGTCAACAGTGCAGGCATAGGTGTGATGAAGAGGAAGTATGGATAAAACTGAGTCAGTACTGTCAACATATAGTGCAGAAACAACAGATATAATGTCTGAACATATATTTTTGTGGGATAGCATAACACCTTTTGCAAAGTCTGTTGTACCTGAAGTGAAAATAAGGAACCTCATAGCGTTTTCGTCAAGGGTTGAATTAAGGTATTCAACGTTACCTTTATTAATAAGTTCTTTTCCTTCAGATATCAACGCTTTAAGAGAAAGAAAGCTGTTATCGATATGATCGTCAATATCCATATTTATGTAATGTTTAATATGTGAAGCGTTTTTTGAGGCTTCTTTCAGTTGATCATGATGCTTGCCTGAGTAGACAATAGCACTAGCATTTGATCGCGTCAGCAGATTTTCCAGTTCCGCTGTAGGAAGCTCCTTATCAAGAGGTACTATTACACCAACACCGTTAGCAGTTGCAAGATAGGTTACGCACCATTCATAACGGTTTTCGCCTATAACAGCAATGAATTTATCTTTTAGGCCAAGATTAAGAAGTGCGGTACCTAGTGCATCTACATCACCTTTAAATTCATTATATGTTACTCCTTCATAATTCTGGGCACCTTTCTTTATATAGAAAGCATTTTTTGAACCATAAAGACTGCAGCTCTGTTCAATTAAGTCCTTAAGGGTTTTAATGGGCCTAACCTCAGTTCTCTTTATTTGCATACAAGTAACCTCACTTTTTCTTCTATAAGTTAATTCTAAAAAAAAATTTGCAATAACCATTTCAAAAAAATCCCATTTGATGAGGTTTGTGACTTTATTATTGTATAGGCCGTTTTTTTGAAATGGCCTAATAGTATTATATAAGGATTTTTTCTAAAAAATAACCAGTAAAACCACGCCAAATTCTTTTATAATCTGTTAATGCGCCTGTTCCTTGAAATTTTCTTTAGAGTTATTCTTAACAAAAAGAAGCCAATCACCAAGGAAAATAGAGTTATCATCACTTTTACGAATATTGAATCTCCAAATTTTGATATAATTTTCTGCGAAGGTACAGCTGTTGGAACCAACTTTTCTATATTTCTTGACGCAACTAAATTTACATCCCCGAGAGTGATATCATCTTTTACAAATTCGATAGAGCCCAATACAGTCCCTTTTTTTACTGGAGCAGATATGTTGTCTTTTATTTTTATATTTTTAGTAATGCTATCCAAAGTGTTGGGGTCTTTTGGAAGTATACAACTTAAGTCTTCGGATGCAATAATATCAAGGTTAGGATTGAAACTGGCATCAGCTACAGATATACTTGTTACATACGAGTTAGCTGCGATAAGGTCGTGCACAGAATAGTTCTTAAAACCATATTCAAGCAATTCCTTGGAGTATTGATATATAGCGTCAGAAGGACAGCCAAGGATAACTGAAATCAACTCCATTCCGTTTTCATCCATAGCTGATGATACAAGGGTAAGGAGTGCTCTATTTGTGAAACCTGTTTTTATCCCAGTGATTTTACTATAATATTCAGACTTATATTTATCGCCGAAAAGTTTATTTGTTGAGGGCAAGGTAATTGCCTCGTCGTGCATATTTGTTGAGGGAATAATACAACTGGATTTTCTTACTGTTTCTCTAAATAGTGGCAGAGTCATAGCGTGTCTTGCCATTAATGCAAGATCTCTAGCAGTGGTGAGATGGTTTTGGCTTTTTTCATCAGTATCCATTCCGCAAGGATTTACAAAGTTTGTATTCATAGCTCCAAGCTCCTTTGCACGTTCATTCATTTTTGCATAGAAAGCTTCTGGAGTAGGACCTATGTTTTCAGCAATGACAAAGGCAGTTTCATTAGCTGATCTTACAAGTAATGCATTCAAAAGATCTTTGAACATTAGTTGCTCACCCGGAAGTAAACCAATGTTCATTCCACCCGGACCGATATTATCTATAGCATATTGGCTTACTGTCATTATATCTTCGGCATTGGCATTTTCAATTCCTAGTATTGCAGTCATGATTTTAGTTGTACTTGCAGGATAAGCTTTTTGATCAGCATTATATTCACTGATGACATGACCAGTTTTTAAATCTATTAAAATATAGGATTTTGCTTCAATATTTAAAGATTGAGCTTTTACAGTGGTAGTATTTATAATAAAAATTACAGATAAAAATATACTTGTAATAAGTTTTTTCATTGGTTCCTCCCAATCTGCATAGTGATATTATGTGTAAAAAGTGGTAGTTTAGGCTATTTGAAAGGTTAAATATTAAACATACCAGTAATTATATTAAGATAACATAATACGTTTTGCAAATAAATATTATTGATAATAAGGGTTATTTTGGACATAGTCATTTAATATAAAGTCAAAGTAATACTAAATGTTTCGTCTATTAATAAAATAACAACAACAGTATACCAAAAATCTTAGAGTAAAAGTAGGCAATCGGCAAAAAATATCTAAGGAAATTAAAGGAAACCAGGGGGTGGATATAGAATATATGAATTATATTTGTTCTTGGAGGGATTTTCTTGCCTGAAAATATATTTACCAAAGAAATAAAGCTTAAGTTGGGAATATTTATTTTGTTAATTGCTGCTCTAATTATTAGTACTGCAGTAATTGGATTTCTAATTAGCAGGGATGAAAGTGAAATAATAATAAGCAAATCAGGAAGCACAGATCCGATAAATTACGAAGCGAGCAGTGCTCCGCAAGTTACTCCTATAGTAGAACAAATTGAAGAATTAGAAAAAATAAAGGTGTATGTTGTTGGTGAGGTAAATAAGCCAGGTGTTGTTACGCTTACGAAGGGGCAGATTATTGAAGATGCCATTAAAGCTGCTGGAGGTTCAACTGAGAAAGCTGACCTTGAAAATATCAACCTTGCTTTTGTCCTTCAAGAAAATGTTATGTTAAAGATATTACAAAAGGTTGACCCAAATACTGACAAAATGGGAGCTGAAATAGAACATAGAGATTCTAATGCTAGTGTACCTGTTCAAAGCCAAAGTCCTAACATGGCATATACAGGAATAGAGATCAAAAGTGACAGCGGAGGAGCAGTTTTGAATGAAAATGAGCAGAAGGATGCTTCGAATGGCAAGATAAACATTAATACAGCTACAGAAGCTCAATTGGAAACATTGCCTGGCGTTGGACCTTCAACTGCAACTAAAATAGTTTCTTTTAGACAGAAATCCGGTAATTTTAAAAAAATAGAAGATGTTATGAATGTTCCTGGAATAGGTGAGAGCAAATTTGCTGACATGAAGGAGTTTATATGCGTGGACTAAGGCAAAGAAAGCTATATACTATTCAAGTTGCAAACCCCATCATGGAAGCTTTTAGCTTCTAAGCTTAGGAACATTATTTTGCTATGCAAAAAGTGCAAATCATTTTTTAATAATGGCGATTGACCAGTTGTTTTTTTGGGAGCACCTTATTTTGGGGGTGCTTTAAATATTAGGTAATATAAATAAAGCTGTTATGATATAGCCAAGAAGAATTGACGTACTCGGTAAAAGCATTCCGTAAAGAATTAATTTTTTGATGCGATCTTGCCTTAATTGTCGAAATCTTTCAACTCTAGTACTTCTCATTTGTATGTTCCCTCCTTATGTAGTTATACATAATATACCATTTAAAGAAACTTTGTTGTGTTATTTCCGGGATGCTTGTGACGTACTAAGATTAAATAGGTAATTCATACTTATAAAAGCTAAAAAAATCAATTGCTTGTATATAGGGAAATTACATTAGGAATTTCTAAAAATAATCGGCTCAAAGATATTTATTTGTTGATACATAGTACCAAAGCATATATAATTAAATTGGAGCCTTTTAAATGATTTTACGGTATTGATTTCAAAGAAAGAAGAAATAAAGAGCCAATAAAGTATATTTAATCTTATAATTAATTTGCATTAAGAGTTATACCTTAAATACACAGATGTACATAATTTTTCGAAAAGAAAATAAATATAAAGTATTTTTCGAGAAATTTATAGTCAATATTTTTTTAATTTTAATCTAGGAGGTCGCGTAAATGTTTAAGAAGCTGATTGCAGCCCTATTTGTTTTATCGCTAATGTTTATTCAATTTGGTGCTGCCTATGCGGAAGGTGTAAATGAGATTCTAAATCCCGGGTTTGAAGAAAGCAATTCAGACCTTGCCTTTTGGGACCAATGGAGTTATAACACTTCAACCATTGTTAGTTTAGATAATATACCGGGACAAGCCTATTCAGGTAACAATTGTGCCAGAATAACCAATAGTGCGGGAAATGACTCTAGAATCCGTCAAATGGTTAGCGTAAAGGAAAATACATTATATAAAATGTCCGGATGGATAAAAACTGAAAATGTATCAGAACAGGGAAAGGGTGCAATTCTTTCAATTTATGGTATGTTTATCTCTACACCTGAACTTAAGGGGACAAATGGCTGGACCTACGTTGAACTGTTTGGAAGAACAGGCCCACAGCAGCAGACCTTGGAATTTACTGCCGGGGTTGGGGGCCATTGTGGGGAAAGTACAGGGACTGCATATTTTGATGACTTATCCATTGAAGAGACTTCAGATGTTCCTGAGGGTGCTGCAATAAATAATTTTTATAATCCTCAGCAAAACAACCAACCGACAGAACCAACAAAAGAGTCAGACAGTAAGGGATGGATTATAGCATTGATAGCTGCATTGGCAGTTGCTATTGGCGGTATTACATTTTTTGTATTCTTTATGTCAGGTAGAGCAGATGAGAAGAATAAAGCTGCAAAATCAGACGATAATAAATCAAAAGCCCCCATAGAAGACATTTCGAATCCAAAAGGTCTTAAAATAGATAAAAAAGATTTGATTGCTATGGGAGTTTTAACTCTCGTTTATACTGTTGTTGCACTATACAATTTAGGGGGGACAAATGTTCCTGAGACTTTTTGGCAACCCTCTGGATTAGGCAGTACTGCCATAGTAAATTTTGACCGTGAATATGAATTCTCAAAGATAGCTTTTTACAATGGTGTAGGAGATATTTCGCTAAGAGTTGAGTACTTAAAAGATGATGGCAATTACGAGCCTGTAACCACTATAAACCAGGATGTATACAAGGTGTTTATGTGGGCATCGGAAAACACACAGTTTAGGGCGAAAACTTTGAGGTTAAGGGTGCAGAAAATCGGTGGTACACTAAATGAGATAGTCTTTTTTGAAAAGGGAAGTAATGAACCTATTAAAAATTTCACTCTTGAAACACTAAATTCAGGTAAAAACGACAGGGGCACAATTGGTAATCTCTTTGACGAACAGGACCTTGGAGATTATGAAAATGACTTTATGAATTCTACGTATTTTGATGAAATATATCATCCTAGAACTGCCTTTGAGCACATAAACAGGATGGAACCATACGAGACTACACATCCGCCTCTTGGAAAGGTTATAATGGCTTTGGGTATGCTTGTTTTTGGGGTAAATCCTTTTGGATGGCGTATAATGGGAACCCTTTTTGGTGTAGCCATGGTACCTGTTATGTATTTGTTTGGAAAGAAGATATTTGGAAAGAGAATATATGGTTTTATAAGTGCCTTCCTTATAGCTTTTGAATGTATGCACTTTGCGCAAACAAGAATAGGTACAATTGATTCCTATGCCGGTTTGTTTGTTCTTTTGGCCTATTACTTCATGTATGACAGTTTTGTAAACAAGTCCTATGAGACCGGATTTAAGAAGAGCCTGCTGCCCTTATTGTTGGCAGGAATATGTTGGGGACTTGGATCTGCAAGTAAATGGACCGCTGTATATGCAGGAGGTGGGCTTGCTGTTCTTTATTTCACTTCAAAGATAATGGAATACAGAAGCTACAATAAGCTCCTAAGAATGAAAAAAACTGGAGCAGTAGCAAGACAGAACAAATTAAAGAGTTGGTTCAAAAATCACTTTGTAATGACGTCTTTAGCTTGCGTTATATTCTTTGTAATAATTCCTATAATACTATATACAGCATCCTATTTGCCTATAATTACTCTTCCCGGTGAAGGTCATGACCTTGGGGAAGTATGGAGATATCAGGAGAATATGTTTGATTATCATTCACAGCTTAAGGACGATCACGCCTTTGCCTCACCTGCTTATTCTTGGCCATTAATTTTAAAGCCTCTGCTTGAATACAGGAATATGAGTCTTCCTTCAAACAGAACATCACTAATGTATGTTATGGGTAATCCGACAATCTTTTGGTTTGGAATTGTATGTACCTTTGCCGCAATATTGATAAGTATTGCAAAGAAAGATAAAAGGGCAGTACCGTTCCTAGTGGCTTTTGCTTTCCAATACCTTCCATGGTTTAGGATTGATCGCTGCATATTTATTTACCACTTCTTTACATCGGTACCGTTTTTGATACTGTGTATAGTATATGTATTGAATTTCTTGAGGGAAGATTTGCCACAGATTGTGACAAGAGACTTTGGCAGCAAGTCGGCAGGACAAATTACTTATAAACTGTCTACTATATTTATATTCAGCTATCTTGCAATAACTCTAGCAATGTTTATATTCCTTTATCCTGCAATATCGGGTTTTGAAGTTCCGACAAGCTACCTTAAATATGTAAAATGGATAAATGTTCTATAACTGATCTGTGATGCAGTTGTATGTAATATACTAAAGTTATTTAATTAGTTGAAAAGTTTCAAAGAATGCACGTTTTTAATGTGAATTCAAAAGTTGATACTAGACGATAAAAATAAGACAGAGTATGGTCGAAAGCCATACCCTGTCTTATTTTTTAATGTGTACAAAAAGCATTACAAGCAGATATTCCTTAATCTTCCTTTATCCCAATCACTTCAATTAAGGCTCTTTCCCTGATACAAGCTTACCAGAAATATACAAAGGGATCTTGCTGCTTTCTATATAGTTGGAAGCTGACGAACCAAAGGAGTAATCATTAGACTGACTATAATTGCTCCAGTCATTTTTAGAAAATCTAGCCTGTATATCAACACTTTTCCCCGGTTCTAAAGTACCCGCCTCACCTGCAAAACTTATCTCAAGATAGTAATCTGCTCCATTCTTTGCACTAGAAAGTTTAATAAATGAACCTATCACATTAGAAGTGCCGGCTGCACTCCAATCACACCAAAAAGTCTGAGGCTTTTCCCCATCTATAGTATAGTAATATCTAAGTTTTATATCCTTAAGGTTAATACTTGAACCGCTGTTATTTACAAGTTTCAATTTCGGGCTGACGCTATTTGAAGAATCGGCCGCATTACCATTTGAATATTGAACTACAATTTTACCGCTGCTTCCAGAAGCATTTGTATTACTGTCTAAACCGGTACCAGCGGATGTTGATGGTATTGGTGCTGTTTGATTTGGTACTGCTGTTGTTTTGCTTGTTGGCAGTGGAGTACTTAATTTTTCGGTATTACCTGAAGAAGTTAGCTTACCGTCCGGTTCAATTCCAAAAACAAGAGTACCTTTATCATAAACTGGTATGTATTTGGTCTTTACTATTGAATTAGATGCGAGATCCTTATAGGAGTAATCATTTTTGGGATCAAAATAGGAAGTCCCATCCGGTGCAGATATTCTAAACTGTACTTCCTTTTTGTAATCCGATTGACCACCTGGAAAAATTTTTGTTCCGCTGAAGTTAACAGTTACATAATATATATTGCCTTTTAAAGATTTAAGTTCAGACAATTTGGAGCCTTGATTATAGTTTGCACTTACCTTTATATCAGAAGCAGAGTGCCCACTGTTTATCACTTCACTCAAATCAATATAATAGTT
The DNA here is from genome assembly GCA_964466645.1 of uncultured Acetivibrio sp. Lineage (GTDB taxonomy): Bacteria > Bacillota > Clostridia > Acetivibrionales > Acetivibrionaceae > Acetivibrio. Next base: position 13,535 of record CAYXPB010000047.1, read on the forward strand.
AAAAGATAGGTTCTCGCTGACTCTCGCTGGCCATGCAGACTTATTGTTTACAATCGCCTTTATTTCTATAAAATTGCTTCCTGAGGCATTAACACCAGCTTCTACATATATTTCATCATCAGATTTTTCCTCTATTCCATTAAAGGTATCGGAAGGGCTACCAGCGTAGGTTTTATACATTCTTGCCAACAAACCTACAAATCCGGCATTATAATCACATGCCACTTCATTAGCAGTGTAATCGCTTACCTCATCTTTATAGCTGTCGGTTGAATCAGGACCTCCAACAAGAGCACCATACAAAACATGCCTGTGATTTTCAGGTGTGCTCATGCTATTTGCCCATGAGCCGTGAGCAGTTCTATGGTGTGGGTGCTCCGGAGGTTTTTTCCCAAACCCTACAACAAAACTTCGGCCACTGCTTCCTAAAGCGTAATTAGCCTGATCTTCCGCAAAATTAATATAATTTTTTGCCTTTGATTTATCTGCACCGGACCAATCGGAATATACGCATGCAAGAAAAGCTGTTGTAGTGGCGTATCTCAAAGAACCCCATTGATCAAGCCATGCAAGTCCCTTTGGTGAATATTTTATACGGCTTCCATTGTAGCCAGTTGTCCACCAGTCTAAATGGATTTCTATAGCCTGTTGATACTTGCTTTCTCCATTTGTTAATTTAGTAAGTAGCAAGGCTGCGCCATAATGTACATCATCCCAGCAGTGGCTCCATGTATATTTTATAGCATTTGATTGTGGCTCTGTTTCCCAATTGCTAACATAACCTTCTGCCTTTTTAAGATAGGCTTGATCATTTGTAGCCATATAAAGCCAGCAAGCTGCCCACGAGAGCTCATCATAAAATCCGCTCCAGGACTTATAGAAGCTGTTAGCGGCAGTATATCCTTCGTCACTCTTGGTAATGTCGGCAAACTCAAAGAGTTCCTTTGCATGCTTTAGACATTCCTTGGAATATGCAGCATCTATATCCTTAAAGATAATAGAGGCTGAAGCTAGCGCTGCAGCTGTTTCGGCAGTAACTGCCGAACCTGGGGAAGCTTTATCCAACTTATAAGAAGGTCTATCCATCGGCATTGCTTCTGCCGGTCCCCACCAAGCATGGTCGGCATCTCCGTTGCCAACTTGGTAATAGTATACATTTGGCTCGGGATGGCACTTAATGAAGTAATCGGTTGCCCACTTTATATTTTCAAGAATTGGCTCAAGTTGCCCGCTGTTTTTAAAAGCATCTTTGTATTCATAAACCGACCAGCTAAGCATTGTAGCTGAATAAGCCATGGGGAGGTTGAACTTGACATGGTCTCCGGCATCATACCAGCCTCCTGTAAGGTCAAGGCCTGCATCCTTTCCGTCCTCCATACCCGAATCTCCTCGCCAGTTAAGACGAAGTGTACTAGAGCTCAATTTCCCCGATCGTTGGCACTCATAAAAGAATATGGCTTTCTGTAGTGCTTCTCCATAGTTGTATGGTCCGGTAGCCTTAGGTTGGGTCGGAATATTGTTTTTGTAATTACCTGTGCTTTGGGTATTGTCTGCTTTCTCAGAAGTATTTGTGACCTTTGAATTTGTGTCGGTTGAACTTTCAGTTTTGGAGGATTCTGTAACAAGTCCGTCCTTTTGTTCTATATATATGTGATACATTGCATTAGCCATTGCAATATCAGCTTGAGCCCAATATCGATGATAAGTCATAACAGGGTTCTTGCCGTTTTTTACTGCGTCTTCTATCTTTAAATAATCAGGATCTTTTCTATAATCAGGACGCAAGTCAATAAAAGTTACACCACTTTTTATTTGAGCACCTTGTGCGTTTGTTCCATTAAAGCCTTTAGGTATATAAACTTCATCAAAGAAACGCTTATAGTCTTCTCTTTCTTCAGGTATTGCAACACCCTTGTCATCCCTATAATTCGTCCACATTCTATCTAAAAGCTCTCTAGCTGTAGTTTTAGATTCGGAATGCATTGTACCATTATGTTTTTCGGTTGCAGCGGCATAGTAAATCAGTGCCTTTGCATAAGCAGCAGTAACACCAACATCATTTGTATAGTCCTTAACTTTACAACGAAGATTGGAGTTTTCTGTTGCTTTACCTGTCCATGTGTCAGGCTCACCGGACCATTCAAGGGTTGAAGGGATTTCGTAGGTGCCGTCGCTTTTCAATTTTGTATTGGCTAAAGCCCACTTGGCCCATTTGTCACATACAGTTTTAATATTTGAATCCCCTGAAAGATAATAATATTCCATGACTCTTTCCATTGACCAGGCCTGGAATCCAAACCAATTATTGCTTGAAGGATCATGGTATACAGGTTGGTAATCATAGGCCATATCATAGAAAGTACTTTTGTCTGTCGGGTATTTGGAGTATCTGCCTTCCCAGCTGTTGGTAACGCCTCCTGCAATTGCACCTTCTGAACTTTGAAGGTATTGATATAATTCAATCTGGCGATTCAAACTTTTCTGCCAATCCTCCTGAGATCCTTTTGCCTTAGGCTTTAAGGCAGTCTCCTGTGATAGAGCATATGCTGCTACAAGATTTTGATAACCTTGGTGGGAGTGAGAGCTTCCAATTCTCCAACTCCATGCTCCACCAATATCGCCGCCCCAAGAAGCATACCAAGACATGAGGTAATGGCAGCTGTCATAACCTGTACCAGCTGCAGTGTCATTCTGTACACCAACAGGTCTAAAATATTTATCGAAAAATGTATACCTCAAATAATCGCCCATTTTAGCTGCTTTATCGGAGTATTCTGAGACTTCTCCATCAAGACCCTGTTCTTTTGCCCATAGATAAGCCCAATAGGATGCCTGAACCTGTCTTCCGTCAGCATCGGAGGCTGATGTATAACGCCATTGTTTTACCGGTTGCCCATAACTGCCAAAGAGGCTTAAGAATCCTCCCTTTTCTCCTTCACCCCATTTAAAGTCCTCCCAAGAAGGATGGGGAACTGTTTCCCAAACCGATTCGTCGGCACCACGCTGATATGTATTAATGTACGAGCATCTGCTTGTACCGTCACCGTGGTTTCCGAATTTATAAAAGTTGTCTACATCAAGAAGCCAATGCATTTGGTATACAGACTTAGAACCATAGGCAGAAGCAAGACTGTCAGCTATTGGATCTGCTCCGGTTGGAGCATTTTCGCTGCCTGAAGTGGGATAGTCACTTGGAGTATCTGCTTCCGGAGCATACTGTGCAGGCTTATTCGGTGGGTATGTATCGATACCCGGTTGATCTTTTTGAACATCGGGAATAATGTGTTTTTCAGTTAAGTCCCACGAGCTCTTATAGTAGGACCAGTCTCCTGTTAGTTTACCATAAGTCGCACCAAGCCAAACCATATAACTAAAGGCTTCACTTGTTGTCAGATGTCCATAGTCGGGAGCTTCAACCAGCAGTGTTTCAATTGAGTGGTAGGGCACTCCTTCTTCACTAAGATATCCTTTTGTTTGTAGGTCATTAAAAAGTTCTAAAAATCTGTTGGAGTATACTGTTGAATTTAGGGATTTTGATGCTGAAGGATTACTTTTATTAGGTTGATTAAGATTGTTTTTTATTTCTTTATCTTGCGATATAAGTATTACACAAATTGCTATAAAAGCTAATACCATAACAGCAATTGCTGCGTTTCTCCTCTTTGGTATTTCAAAAATTCTCATAGAATAGTCACCTCCACAAAGTAATTCGTGTTTGAAGTTGTTTTTTGTATACGTAAGCTATTTACAATTACAGAATTATACATTTAAACCGCATTGACAATAAAAGTTTATTTATATATAATTTAAATCATATATAAGGCTGTTTCAAAAAAACTTTGCAATTGCCATTTCAAAACTTTGATTTGCATTTTTTGCACAGCAAAATAATGTTCATATGTTTGGAAGCTTTTAAGCTTTAATGATGTGCTTTGCGACCAGAATAATAATTAGTTTATTTTTTGAAAGAGCCTAATGGATAATCCGACTGTGATGAGAAGAGTAAATTGAGAGGAACCTATAAGAGAGAAAGTATCTAGGCTGTGAGTACTTTCAGGGAGTATCAATTGAAGACCACCTCTGAGTTGGAACGTTGATTACGTTATAATCATAATGAGTACAAACTAGGGTGGAACCACGGGAACAAGACTCTCGTCCCTTTACAGGGATGGGAGTTTTTTATTTTCACATCTTTTAAACTAAGTTAAAGAGGAAAAAGCTAAGGGTATTGATGCCCATGGAGTTTTTATCTTGTCTTTTTGAATGAAAGAGGGGAAAACGGAGTAGCAGAGGTGCCTTAGAACTTTTATTTTCGCTCTTTCTGAAAAAGGAGCGAAAAGTGTAGGGGCTCGATGCCTCAGAACTTTTATTATTTTTGAAAGGAATGATGGATATGATTAAAGTAACATTGAAGGATGGAAGCGTGAAAGAATTTAATAAGGGTATCAGCATTAAAGAAGTTGCTGAAAGCATTAGTGCAGGGCTTGCAAGGGTGGCATTAGCCGGAGAGGTTGACGGAAAAGTAAAAGATATGGGATATGAGCTCAATGAAGATTGCAAGTTGAGCCTTCTTACTTTTGACGATGACGGAGGAAAACATGCTTACAGGCATACTGCATCTCACATTATGGCACAAGCGGTAAAGAATCTTTACCCTAATGTTAAGCTTGCAATAGGTCCGGCAATTGACAATGGGTATTACTACGATTTTGATGTGGAAAAGCCTTTTTCTGTTGAAGAGCTTGCTCAGATTGAGGAAGAGATGAAAAGGATAGTAAAAGAGAACTTTAAGCTTGAAAAATTTACTCTTCAAAGGGATGAAGCTATAAAATTCATGGAAGAGAAGGGTGAACCCTACAAGGTGGAACTTATCCGTGATTTACCTGAAGGCGAGATAATCTCCTTTTACAAGCAGGGGGATTTTGTTGATCTTTGTGCAGGCCCTCATATTGAAGCTACAGGTAAGATAAAAGCATTCAAGCTTTTATCCGTTGCAGGTGCATATTGGAGAGGTAATGAAAAAAATAAGATGCTACAGAGAATTTACGGGACTGCATTTTCCAAAAAGAGTGATCTAGATGATTATCTTTTCAGACTAGAAGAAGCAAAGAAGAGAGATCATAGAAAGCTTGGAAAAGAGCTTGACTTATATGACATATATGAAGAAGGTCCTGGGTTCCCATTCTTTATGCCTAAAGGAATGATGCTCCGAAATCTTCTTGAAAATTATTGGAGGAAAGAGCATGAAGCAAGAGGTTATCAGGAGGTTAAAACTCCTATAATCTTAAATGAAGACTTGTGGCATCGTTCAGGCCACTGGGATCATTATAAGGAGAATATGTATTTTACCAAGATAGATGAAGGGGATTTTGCTATAAAGCCAATGAACTGTCCAGGAGGAATGCTTGTATATAAGAGAAAGCTGCACTCTTACAGGGATTTGCCTCAGAGAATTGCAGAACTGGGTTTGGTTCACAGACACGAACTTTCCGGTGCTCTACACGGATTGATGAGGGTAAGATGTTTTACTCAGGATGATGCTCATATATTTATGACTCCAGAGCAAATAAAGGATGAGGTTTTGGGGGTTATAAACCTTATAGATGATTTCTACAATGTATTTGGCTTCAAGTATCATGTAGAACTCTCCACGCGCCCTGAAGATTCTATGGGTTCTATCGAACAGTGGGATATGGCTACAAATGCTCTCAAGGATGCCTTAGACTCAAGAGAAATGAGCTATAAGATAAATGAAGGCGATGGTGCATTTTATGGTCCGAAAATTGACTTTCACCTTGAGGATTCAATAGGCCGTACATGGCAATGCGGAACTATACAACTTGATTTCCAGATGCCTCAGAAATTCGATTTGAACTATGTAGGTGCGGATGGTGAAAAGCATAGACCGGTTATGATTCACAGAGTTGTATTTGGAAGTATTGAGAGGTTTATAGCAATTCTTACAGAACACTTTGCAGGTGCTTTCCCTATATGGCTTTCACCTGTTCAGGTTAAGGTGCTTCCTTTGATAGACAAGCATCATCAGTTCGCCGGTGAGGTAAAAGCCGCATTAGAGGCAAAAGGCATACGAGTTGAGGTGGACTTGAGGAATGAAAAGGTTGGTTATAAAATCAGGGAAGCTCAGCTTGAGAAGACGCCGTATATGCTGGTTATTGGTGATAAAGAGCTTGAAAATAGAGCAGTTGCAGTAAGATCAAGGAAAGATGGAGATCTTGGAGCTATGGCTTTAAATGATTTTATCAATAAGATTGTTGAGGAAGTAGAAAATAAAGCTAAATAATAGTTCGATAATTTTATTCATTTTGAAGGCAAATTGACTTTGCCTTCTTTTTTAATCTAGATCTGTTATTTAGTTAAATTGTATGGTAGAATTTTAAATGAGCTATGCACAAACTAAAATAGGAGCGGGGTTGAGATTAATGATCGTAATTAAGCCATATTTTGTAATTGAGTCAGATGTTAACGGTGAAGAAATACTAAAGCATATTGAAAAGGCAGGAAGGGTATGTTATAAAAGTGAAGATAAGGCCACAGACAACTCTGCTGAAGATTTTGTAAGGAAGATCATTAAGAATGGGCATGAGGCTGTCATTGAGCATTATTCAATTACTGTCAAGGTAATATGTGACAGGGGAGTTACTCATGAAATAGTAAGGCATAGGGTTGCTTCATATTCACAGGAGAGCACTAGATATTGCAATTACAGCAAGGACAAGTTTTCAAATCAAATAACATATATTGACCCGTGTTTTTGGGATATTTCTACCGAAGAGGGCAAGAAGAAGTATGAAATTTGGAAAAATGTAATGGAATATACAGAACAAAAATACATGGAATTATTAGAAGCGGGTGCAACACCTCAGGAGGCAAGGAGTATTCTTCCTAATTCGCTCAAGACAGAACTTATTATGACTATGAACCTTAGAGAATGGAGACATTTTTTTAAACTAAGGGTAGCTAAAGCGGCTCATCCTCAGATGAGAGAGATTGCAATACCTTTGTTAAATAAGTTCAAAGAGATGATACCTGCTATTTTTGAGGACATAGATTGTTAAATTTACAAACAAACAAAACAAACAAATTTTAAAAAAGCAATTGACAATAGGTAAAATTTTTGGTAAGATATAACGGTGTAATAAAGAAGAAGTCATCCACTTCTCACCTTACGGGTTGGTCCTGGTAAGGTTAATAGTTTAAGGTTAATTTTTTAACTTTGCTTATTAGTAGTTAAGTGGATCGGTTCTTTGATCCACTTTTTTGCGTTTGTTAACACAAAACTGTAAATATACCGGAGGTGTTTTTTATTAACAAAAACGAATTAATGATTAATGAGCAAATAAGAGATAAGGAAATTAGGTTGATTGATGCGGATGGTTCAATGCTTGGAATTATGGCTTCAAAAGATGCTCAGGTTTTGGCTAATTCAAAATCTTTGGATCTGGTAAAAATAGCTCCACAAGCTTCACCGCCTGTTTGTAGAATAATGGACTATGGTAAGTATATGTTTGAACTTGCCAAAAAGGAAAAAGAAGCTAGAAAAAATCAAAAAGTAGTTAGTATAAAAGAAGTTAGGTTATCTGCTTCTATTGAAGACCATGACTTTGAGTTTAAGTTAAAAAATGCTGTTAAGTTCTTGAAAGACGGTGACAAAGTAAAGGTTAGCGTAAAGTTCAGAGGAAGAGAGATGAATTATACATCTTTAGGACAAAAGGTTCTTGAGAAGTTTGCAGAGGCTGTGGAGGAATTAGGAACAGTGGAAAGAAGACCTAAACTCGAAGGTAGAAATATGATAATGATAATTAACCCAAAACAGCAGTAATATAGATTAGATAAGGAGGGAATATACGATGCCTAAAATAAAAACTCATAGTTCTTCTAAAAAAAGATTTAGTTTAACTGGTACAGGAAAAGTAAAGAGAGCAAAAGCTTTCAAAAGACATATTTTAACAAAAAAGACTACTAAGAGAACAAGAAACTTGAGGAAATCAGCTATTGTATCTGATGCTAATGCAGCGACAGTTAAAATGATGATTCCATATAAGTAAGAGGGAGGGAAAGGTTTATGTCAAGAGTAAAAGGCGCAATGAGAACCCGTGCAAGACACAAGAAGATAATAAAGCTTGCCAAAGGTTATTTTGGAATGAAGAGCAAGAATTTTAGACTTGCAAACCAGGCTGTTATGAAGTCCTTGGTTTATGCTTATAGAGATAGGAAAGCTAAGAAAAGAAATTTCAGACAATTGTGGATAGCTAGAATAAATGCTGCTGCAAGAATAAATGGACTTTCATACAGTAAATTTATGAATGGTCTCAAGAAGTCCAACGTTCTTTTAAACAGAAAGATGTTGGCTGAAATGGCTGTTAATGATCCAGCTTCATTTGCTCAACTTGCAGAGAAGGTTAAAACAGTAAAATAGTCTAAATAATAAAAGGGGCCGTAAAGGCTCTTTTTTATTACCCCTATTTTAAATGAGGTGAAAGAGTTAAAATTGTGGTTGAGGTGATATGGTGAACTTTATAAGCAGCGGACAAAATCAAGTCATCAAGGAAATAAAGGCTCTAAAAGAAAAAAAGTATAGAGATCAAAAAGGTTTATACTTTATTGAGGGTATAAGATTTATTGAAGAAGCAATAAAAGAAAGGGAAGTAATATCTAAAGTACTTATATCCGATAAACTTACCGATGTAAAAGGTGGAAGTGATATACTTGAGCAGTTGGAAAACGCCAATTGTCTCAATGTTTATTCAATTCCAAACAAGCTTTACATGGAAGTTACAGACACTGAGAATCCCCAGGGTATACTTGCAGTATTGAGTAAGAAGTCATTAAGTATTGAATCAGTTTATGATAAGAAGAATTTTTTTGTTGTATTAGATTCCATACAGGATCCAGGTAATATGGGAACAATAATAAGAACGGCAGATGCAGTCGGAGCTACTGCTGTATTAGTATCAAAGGGTTGTGTTGACGTTTATAATCCTAAAGTATTGAGATCAACTATGGGATCTATGTTTCATATCCCTATTTGTTATTGTGAGGATGTAATACAAACTCTTCAGACTTTAAAAGACAAAGGTATAAGACTTTGTGCAGCACATCTTAACGGAAGCAAGAGTTATTATGATTTAGATTATAAGGATAATATAGCAATTATTGTTGGAAATGAAGCAAATGGAATAAGTGATAGTGTTGCTGCTATTTCAAATGAATTGGTAAAAATCCCTATGGAGGGAAAAAGCGAATCCCTAAATGCCTCGGTAGCAGCGGGTCTTTTATTGTATGAAGTGCTGAGGTGTAGAATGAAATAATAAATGTCAGTTGCAAAATTATTAATCGCTTAAGTAATATATAGGGAAAACCTAGAAGTTTGGGGTTTTCTTTTTTATTATAGTTTTTTAGTTTGGGAATTTTATTTTGAGAAGGTCTTTGTGAGGGGAAAGACGGGTACTCGCCGCCGTGCAAATGCATATTATTCCAAGAACTAAGCTACAAGCCTAAGAGAATGTACGACTTGCTACGGGTCGAATCAAACTC
>CAYXPB010000048.1:0-22932 GCA_964466645.1 uncultured Acetivibrio sp.
ATCAATCAATGTTTACCATTATCACTTTGTCAATGCCTGAGTAGTAACAATTATTTTAAAAAAAGTGATAAGGAAAACCAAAACCCTTAATCAAAACGCAACAACATAAACACTTTTGTCAATAAATATTAATTCCGCCAGAAATACTTGTTGATAATTTCCAACGGATATTTATCCGTTGGCATGGATTTAGATAATTCTTCTCTCTTTTCAGCTAATTCATTAACATTACCAATCACTTTAGCAGGATTACCGCCTACTATAGCATTTGGAGGAACATCTTTAGTTACAACACTTCCTGATGCAACAATTGCGTTGGGTCCAATCTTAACATTGTACATAATAGTACTGTTTGAACCAATAAAAACATTATCAAATATCTCTATAGTTCCCATGTAGTATTTATAATCATTATATTTGTATAATGGTGAATTATTAAGCATATCTCCTATTATATCATGAGTAACAAAAGTAACGTTTGCTGCAATTATAACATTATTATGTAAAGCTACCATATACGGTTCTGATGGAATTTTGATTGGTTGGTAAAAACAGTTTTCACCTTGTTTATGAAATATTTTATGCTTTTTTAGAAAACTTGCCCTTTTTTCTCCATGTTTTTTTAATATTAAATTTAATATTATAAGTTTTCTATTCATAATATTGTCCCCCATCAATAAAAAATCAGATAATTTTTCCAACCTTTACTGCTATCTCACTATATATAACAGGTAAAATTATATCACTTATATTCATAAAATCAATATTATTTATAAATTTAGAATTCATAAATAATAGTAGACATACCTTTTCTAAGTACAATAATATTTTACTGTAAACGTTGATTTTTGGTCATGTCCATAATTATCCACTAAAATGGGTGGGAAAAACTAACTTCAAGATACAACATTTCCACTTTCTTTTGCAATACACATATTAATCGTCATCTAAAAAGCAATTTTTGAATTCTTGCCTATTACACAAGAATCTCTCGCTAGTAGAAATTATATAAAATTTTTTATTTTAAAATTCTTTTTATACGTATCGCAATATAATATAAATAAGCTTTTAGTGTTACTTTATATTTCGTGGATTTCATTAATTCTACAATTTCTTTAGAATAAACATCTTTATGTTTGTTAGCCAAAACGTATCCAATATACTTGTCTTTTTTTCTTTTATACTCACTTATATCAAACACTTTATCATAACAATAAAGTTTACCAAGTAAATCCAAACTTAATTCAGTTCTTAAACACTTAGGACAAACAGAACAATTCCGAACTACACCTGTACTACTTGACACTACACATACATTCAAGTATCTATGTGTTAATTCATAATCTGCTATCATTTCTGTCCTCTCAAACCTGGTATACTGCGATGCAGCAGAGAAAAACGATATGGATTCTGTTGACAACATTCTTAAAGATAAAATATCATAACTTCCTTGACACTTTTCCATATTCAAATCATAATAGTCAAATCTGTATCCTGATGCATAGTAATAATACTTAAACAATTTCTGCAATGTCAAAATACATGCAGCATCTCTAATAGTGTGCGTATACACATGTTCCATCATCAAAACTTCATTAATATTGGTGTCAATTGCAATTATATCAGTATTGCACTCATCTGCACACATTTTTACCATCTTATATCTATCTCTAAATAATTCTCTGGCAAATTCTCCGCCATAATCCCCATGAGAACCTGCATTCATAAATGTAAAATGATCAATTTTATATTGTTCTTCAACATTAAGATGGTCACATATTACAGCAAATGAGTCTATACCGCATGAAAGCCCAGTTCCAACAGAACCAGCAATATTAAAATCCTTTGAGTTAAGTTCCTTTGCATTTATTCTGATTTTTTTAAGGCTGGGATTGGCTAAGTGAAATGCATTTATAAGATAATAGTTAATAGTATAATAAAGTCTTTCAGATACTGGAGCCTTTAGCTCAATATCTTCGCCGTTTTTCATAGCTAATAATAATAACCCTACAAGGAATGCGTCAACATTTTCCGTAACTAAATAATCTTTGTAATCTTTACTGAAAGAGAACCAAAGATGGTCAATCTTTCCATTAAACTCATATGCTGCTCGCAATTTTACACAATCATCTTCTTGTAATATCTCTGGACTATATAATACTATCATAATCTATCTCCTTATATAAGCAAGAATAAAAACTCTAACTTCTAACTTTTCTCTTGATTTCTTCATATATATATAACAAGGCATTCCTTGCATATATTGCAATATAGTAAAAGTATGATTTTAATGTTACTTTATACTTTTTTAGCTTTATTAGTTCAGCAATTTCATTACAATAAATATCGTCATTTTTATTTGCTAAAACACATCCAATATACTTCTCTTTTTTCTTTTTATACTCACTTATATTGAACACCTTATTATATAAGTGGTATTTTCCAAGTAACTCCAAAGTAACCTGTGTTCTTAAGCACTTAGGACAAACAGAACAATTTTGCACTATACCTGTACTGCTTGACACTGTACACACATTCAAATATCTATATGTCGGTTCATACTCTGATATTTTTTCTGTTCTTTCAACTCTAGTATATTGAGAAACAGCAGAAAAAAAGGATATCGACTCAGTTGACAACATGTTCAACGATAAAATGTCATAACTTCCCTGACACATATAATTGCTTAGCTCATAATGGTCAAATCTATATGTTGATGCATAATAATAATATTTGAATAATTTTTGTAAAGTCAGAATGCATGCGACATCTCTAATGGTATGTGAATAAACATGCTCCATCATTAAAATCTCATTGATATTAGTATCAATTGCCATCACTTCTATATTACACTCATCTGCGTACTTCTTAACCATAGTATATCTATCATTAAATAGCTTCCTAGCAAAATCACCTCCATTATCGCCATGAGAGCCTGCATTAAGAAATGTAAAACGATTAATCCTATATTGTTCTTTTACATTAAGATGATCACATATCACAGCAAAAGAATCCACACCACCTGAAAGACCTGTCCCTATCGAACCACCAACATTCAAATTAGTTGCATTAAGTTTGTCTGCAGTTACTTTAACTTTCTTTAAATTTGGTTCAGCAAAACTCAATGCACTTATTAGATAATTATTTAATGAATAGTAAAGTCTTTGGGATAAAGCTCCTTTTACATTTATGTCTTCACCTTTTTTCATAGCTAATAATAATAACCCTACAAGGAATGCATCAACATTTTCCGTAACTAAATAATCCTTGTAATCCTTGCTAAATGAAAACCACAAGTAATCAGTCTTTCCATCCATCTCATATGATGCACGTAACTTTACATGCTCTTTTTCCTCTACTATTTCTGGGGTATTAATTATCATCATTTTCACTCCTTATATACATCTTAGCATCTAAAAATATTCCTTTGGTTTAACATCAGAATATTTATTTTTATGAATAATATATTGAAAAATATTATTATCAAAAAACAACATACTATAAACAAGGAAACCAAATACTAGAATTTTTTAATTAAATATCTACTACAACTCATTATCCTCACACAAATGCCCTTCGTCAACTCTAAAAACCCTATTGCATATTTTAAGCACAGACTCCCTATGAGTAATAAATATACAAGTTCTTAAACCGTCTAAGCTTCCAATTGACTCTAAAATCTTGGTTTCAGTATCTGCATCAAGAGAAGAAGTTGCTTCGTCTAATATCAATAAAGGCACTTTGCGTATCAATGCTCTTGTAATAGCTATACGTTGTGCCTGTCCCTCTGATAGTCCTACCCCGTTCTCTCCTATAAATGTATGTAATCCGTCTGGCAATTCATTTATAAATTCCCATGCACAAGCTGCTTTTGCTGCTTGAATAATATCATCCTCACTAGCATCAAGGCAGCCATACCTTATATTTTCAATTATTGTTCCACTAAACAAAATATTGCTCTGAGGTACATAAGCTATCCAATCACGGGTTGCTGTAGATGATTCATACTCTTTTCCATAACTATCTACAAATAAAACATTTCCCTTATCAGGATACACTAGTGCCAGCAAAATACGTATTAACGTAGTTTTTCCTTCACCCGAAAATCCGATTAGCCCAATAGTATCACCCGATTCAATAGCAAAACTGATTTCGTGTAGTATAGGAACTTCTTTTTTATAAGCAAAGCTTACTCCTTTAAACTGTATGCCAACAGAATATGGAATCGGTAACTTTTCATAGTCTTTTTCCTTTTGCAATTCTTCTATTTCTATTAAACGCTCTGCAGAAGCAAACATTGCAATTACTTGAGGTAAAGTCCTAGACAAACCAATAAAAGGATCTTGAATCTGCTCTACGAGCAACAAAAAGGCTGTCATAGTACCATAACTGCTAGCTTTTTTAGCAAGTCTGACAGTCCCCCAAGCGAAAGCAAGAAAATATCCTGCCCAATATCCAACCCCTAAAATTGAACTTGCTATCACTCCAGTCGTATTTCGTTTGATAACCCACTTCATTCTTTCTCTATGAAGATTTCCTATATTTCCCTTGCTCTTTTCCTCTAATCTGAAACTTTTAATAATAGTTATATTTTCAATTATTTCCTGTATATATGACCTGTATTTACTCTCAGATTCTTGTATTTTTATTTGAAGATGTTTAAGTTTTCTTCCAACAATACGGCTAAATATAATGGTAACAGGACTCAAAGCAAATGTAAAAATAGCTAAATAAATATCGTAATAACATAATGCAAAAAATGCTACAACAAGCTGCACTCCCAGCGAAACAATCTGTGGCACTATATTAATTACTCCATTTGCAACCATACCAATATCACTGGTAAGCCTTGTAAGTAAATCTCCACTATGATATTGGGAAATATATAACCACTCTGTTTTTGATATTTGTTCAAACATCCTCTGTCGCATATGGTTAGAAAAAGCCTCCAACGTCCGCACTGATAAAAGTGTTGCAAGAGCACTAAATAAAAGGCTGGACAAAACAAAGCATACCATAACTATTCCTGATGAGAAAGCTGCTTTAAAATCAACTGCAACTGCACTGTCTATAAGCCTTTGGGAGGCAAATGCCGAAGCCACACTAGCTAAAGGCGTCAACGATTCCAAAACAAGTATCAAAACCACAGAACCTATAAACAAATTTAAGTCTTTGACCGACCACTTTATAATACTAATATATTTTTTCAATGATTTCATCATAATAAATTTTCCTGCATACATATTAAAATAAAAAGGGAAATTTGTAATCTTAATTCCGTCAATTGTTGCCTTGCTCGTTCTTTTTTATCTTGTTACATGCCCCTAACTCAAATTAACTATTTAAACTTCAAATAGATTTCAATTCTTTAGATTTGTCATTTTAAATCTAAAAAGTATAAAACAATGGCACCTTTTTCGGGCATAATAAGGTTTGAAAACTATCTAGCCTAGAAACAAAGTGCCATTTATGAACTTAACTATATCATGTCCTTCATGATTTAAACACAAAATAAATAATAAAGCACCTGATACACAACACAATATAAATATTATTACGTATTCCAATGCTGCTCGTATATTTTAGTATCTAACACCTGTATTAACAAAATTGTGTGTATAAACGTCAAGTAGACTCTTTATAAGTTTAGAAATTCCAACCACGCCTATTTAGTATGTTTTTTAGATAAAGCAATCAATTTAAATGTATTAACTAATTTGAAGGATTGCATATGTCTTCATAAAAATCCTTCAAACCCTTGTTTTTGTTGTGCCCTTTATGCTTGCCGTTATTGCCGTTATTACCCTTATTGCCAGGTTTCTTTTCTGTCATTTGAAGTCTTAATTCTGATAACTGAGGTTTACTCCATAATTTTTTCATTCCTACCCCCCCCTTCTTTACTCATACATTCTCAAAAAGCATTCAAAAATCGGACATGTTAATAAAATTTTTAAACTCTTTTCATTTGTATAAACAGGTACTAGTACTTCTTTGTCAATAATTTCTTCTATTACCTTCTTATTATATACGTATTGTCGCAATTTGTCAAATAATAAAATTCGATTATTTCCCTTCGCATCTCGTTCTCGAATAGTAAAATCCTTGCCATTATTGGCATACTTTGTCAGCCAGTTCAAGTCTGACGTCCTGATAAAAAACCACAAATAGCACTTATTCTTTCACCTTTTTTATATCATCAATGTTTACAAGATCTTTTTTGACAAGGCTGTTAATAAAATCCAGAACCTGCTCCTGGCATACATTCTCCTCTACATCATACTCTTCAATTAATAAAGATACAATTTCACTAACTGCCTTGGGCTTTTCAACCAATTCCCAAATTCTTGACCCTATGGGATCCATGCCGTAGTATTCACCGTTTTCTACATTCATCAAACCAACCTCTCCATCTAAATCTACCGTCGGAAGGTCATTTCTCCTTTCTACTATTGTGCTTAGTGTCACCTTAATTTTCTTACTACTCATAATACCCATCACCTTTCTATCATTTCTAAGATATACTCTTATTTAATTCCATACGTAAAAGCTCCACCTGCTCATCAGTTGTAAATTTATTGTGTGGCCTGTATATACGTAAAACCTGTACGCCTTTTGATACCTTGGCACAAAGTTCAAAATGTTCCTTCCCTATGTCAAGATAAGGTAGCAATCTTGATTTAAATGTCTGATTTATTATGACTGTCAACTTATCCATAGCTTGAAGCTCGGTTATTCTTACCTTGTCACAATCCTCAGCGTTTAGCTCACATATAGTTGCAAGTCTTACAGGTTGTCTAACAAAACTTGTGGATACAGGCAATACATATTTATCCAAATCCGCTTCTACCCGGGAAAGATGCCTTACATCCAACCCCATATTATCGGCAGTGTCTTTGCAAAGTTTCTGTTGTGGAAATGCAGGTAACAACCATATTGAACCGTCATCATAAAAATCCAAAGGTGAAAGGTCATCCGCTAAAAACGAGTATCCTTTTTGCAGTAACGCATTAGATAAACTTGACTTACCAGAACCTGAAGCGCCGGTAATTATAACACCTTTGCCATCAACTACAAGTGCACTTCCATGCATCGGCAAAATACCCCTTTGCAATAAAAGCGTGCAAAAGGCTATAGCAAGAAGAAATACTCTAACAGTTGCATCTGACGCACCTTCAATGGTTTCTACCACTATTTTATTTCCGTTTGAAACATAAAACCATGCTATATCACTCACCTTAAATAAAAATTCCTTTTTAGAGGCTTGAAAAAAGTCATTTTTTTCATAAGGATTGTTTAATTCTTCCGGAACCTTGCCCTTTATTATCTCAACATCAGTTTCACCTTCTGCCGGCAGTAATTCATTTAATTCCATATCTGACGTTATGTTAAGTCCAAATACCTTGTACTTGTACATATTGTTTTACCTCCTATTTTGACGCATATTTGGCAACTGTTTTAAAATGTTCTTTTTCATCCCCTCCAGTAACTATAAGTTGTCCGCACCTTAACCATGCATGTGCAATCAGTTTATTTTCACCTTCTCTTGATATGCCAAGATATAATGTACTGGATATACCAAGTGTTTTTAACAACAATTGGGCTGTCAATGCTTCAACAAGACATTTACTCTGCCATGGAGTATAATCGCTTACTTTATTTACACACCAACCTATTTTATATGCCCTTAATAGCTCTCTTCTGTTTACTTCTTCCGGAGTCTCTGATCCTTCCTTCCCCAATATAGAAAGCAGATATTTAGGCGGAACAACCAGTATTGCAAGCCTTGTAATACCCGTAAGAAAAAAAACTGCAATAACTATAATTTTCAGCTTCCATGATAGCTTTATATATTTCTGTATACCTATTTTCCAGTGCTTTAACATCTTCTTCATATTTCACCTTAAATTTAAGCACTTAAGCAACTTACTGCGCCTATAAGAGATCAATGTCGCTTTAGCAAAAAAAGCAAGTTTACTCATTGCCTTAAAATTTCCAATAAACGCACCTTTAATAAGATAGTGGATAAAAGCAAACGGCATTAAAAAGGGAAATTTCTTCACATATTTATATTTTGTCGCAGCATTCGGAAAATACATTTCAAAATATTTGGTAAACTTCCTTGGTGAAAGACCTATTTCACCTTTATCCCTCTTCAAAATAACACGACTTTCAGTTCTGCTAAAAGTTCTATTTCCATGATTACCACTTTCAATAATGTCTGCTACAAGTCTTTCTGCGTTCTCCTTGTTTTTTAGCGTTAATACCTTTTCTTCAATAACAGCAGGTAATTTCAATTCCAGATAATTATTACAGATTACAAGCAACGAACAAACAAAATCATCAATTCCCAAACCTTTAAGGTTTTCAAATACAAACTCCCAATTAATATCTTCTTTTCTTTTCTCAATCAGCAATACCAAATCACACAGTGGCCGAAGTCCAAATCCTGAAGAAAGCATGTGATTTGCCATATGCAAGCATACGTAAACAATCTGTGCATTAGTATTTAATGTTTTTGCCTCTATACTGCCAAGTTTTATTTGTTCTACATTATCCCATAGGTTCTTATTGAATTGTGATATATCATTTTTATAGTTTTCAGCATTTGCTAATTCCCAATGCAACTCAACACTTAAGTGTTCAGTATGCTTCAAACATATGTGCTTTGAATCAGAATCATGTATTGTATAGTACATAGTGTTTAGAATTTTAATAGTCATATCAATGTCCCGTTTTTTAATAAATAAGTCAATATCCCCCATTCCTCTCATGTCAGGATTTGGATAATAATATCTTAATGACATGCCTTTTAATATCATAACATCAATTTTATTCTTTTGAAGTTCATCAATAACTCTTATTGAATTTGAAAGACATTTTTTCTGGTGAAGTCCTGATATAAATGCTCTATTTTTCCAGTTCTGCATAACTTCTGTTAGCTTTTGTGATTTGGATAAATTGCTTTTTGAGAGTACAGGATATATAAGCTGGTAAACATCATGAGCTATCGCTTCCCGAAAGAGGGTTTGTAACTCTTTCTCGCTGTAATCAGCACTGCCTATACTACTGTTTCTGATTGAACAGGATAATAGTCTCATTAATTCCTTATGCACCTTTTTCATATAACTTGCCTCCAACTCCAAGCTTGTTTACCTTATTGAAACGCATTTTGTTACGGGGAACTAGGTAATAGTCTCTCATAAATCTTCATTATTTCGCTGTAATATACTTCACTGTTAAATTTGGATTCAACAATTTTACGGGATTGTTTTCCCATTTGAGACAATTTGATGTCATCAAAATATAGCTGCTCTATTACCTTCGCAAGCTCCTCTGAGTCACCTGAACTAAATACATATCCGTTAATACCATCAGTAACCATCTCGGGTATCCCACCGATGTTACTGCCAACCACAGGTTTCCCCAATGCCATAGCTTCAAGAACCGAGTAAGGCGCATTCTCATACCATTCTGATGGCAATACAACAAACTTCGATTTCCTGATTATATCATAAAGTTCTTCACCGGATTTGTAACCTGCAAGTTTAACTCTAGTGTTTAAAGATAATGAGTTAATTTTATCCTCTACAAGGTTTTTGATAGGACCGGTGCCAACTATAATAAGGTTTACATTTGAGATCTTTGATACAGCATCAACAAGAGTTAAAATTCCTTTTTCTTTCGACAACCTCCCAAAATATACAATATAATCCTGGTCAGTTCCGTATTGTGGACTAAACGCATTTACATCTAGAAAATTGGGAATGAAAAACAGCTTGTCTTTATCAATCCCCTTCCTTTCCAGCATCTTTAAGTAAAACTTGCTTGGACTTACAAAAGCATTTACATAGGAATACGTATTTATCCACTTATGTAAATATGCTTCAACAGTAAGTATAATGCTATTCATTTGGGAATTTTTAGAACACTTATGTGCAACACAATGATAAAACTGTCCTTTTACGCATTTTTCACACACCTTACCTTCTGTGAGCATTATGTAGTTAGGACACACTACTTTTAAATCATGGGCGGTATATACAATAGGAATATTATGTTTTTTTAACTCCCATATTATCGATGGTGATAGTTGATGTTGAAATATATGTAAATGAGCAATATCAGGTTTTGTACAATTAACAAGTTTACCTATTTTCTTTTTTGCTTCTAAAGAATATATTATTTTTGCTGCATTGCTTATTTTTTTGCTAAGACTCATATCGCTGTAGTTTATATTCTCTACAAAAAACTCTGAATTCTCTGATGGAAGATTATTTTCATCTTTCATTGAAAAACTGATTGTTTTATGCCCATTTCCTTTTAACAGATCAATCTGGGAAAAAAGGGCTGTTTCACTTCCACCTTTTATATAATGGTATTTATTTACAAAAAGAACTTTCAAGTACACCTTCCCCTTTACAAATTGTTATAGTATTAATCAAAATCTCCTATGCAAATCTCCATTTTTATTTGACAATTTTATATATTAATGATTTCACTTTTCTTTTTACAGACATTCTGTTACACAAAAAATTTGTCATCAAACTAAAATTACTTTTATTTATATATTTCATATACAGTTTTCTATGCTTATTTGGCTCTACACTTGAATATATACAGGGATTGCCTTTACAACAGCTTTCCAAACTAGTGTCAATCATCCTTAATCCCTCAATTCCAGATAACAATTGTTTACCTTTTAAACTATTTATCATTATTATGGATGTGCCCTTATTGTCAAACATTTCAGGGTGAATATTTTCAACACCCCAGTAATCTCCCAACGAAATATCAGCAACTCTAGGTATCTTAGAAAACAAACAGTTATAACACGAATCCCTTAAGCTAATATTGGATAGATAATTTTTCATAAACAAATCTTCCTCAATCGATTTGCTATAGACATTTCCGTTTTCTAAATGAATCTTTAGTTTATAATTTGTCCAGCCATCATCCTTATTTCTGAATGAAATTTTTTTAATTTTGGAAGAGTATTTGCTTTCTAAATACTGCATATATATATCATAAATCTTCTTTGAGTTCACTCCATGACATACTAGATCACAAGTGTAAATATTTGATGCATCCATCCTATAATACTTTAAAAATGAATTAACTCCTGCAATCTGGCAAGGTGTGCCAAAAACCAATACTAAACTCGCACTTTTGATTATCTTATACAAATCCTGCGGCATACTTTGTATATACTTCGAACCTATAATATTTAAGTATTCCTGTTCATTCTTCGTTTCCATATGTTTAAGCAAACCACTCTCATCAAATCCAGCTCCTAAAACTATACCATTTCTTTTGTAAATTTCCTTTGCTAATAAAAAACCTATTCCTCCTGATGAACTCATTTTACGTTCATATTCATCGAGATTATAGGCAGCATATGCTAAAGGTTTAAATTCCCTATTACTTTCAATATTGCTTAATGGACATGCATTTATACAAACCTTGCACGAGTTACACATTTTATCGTCTCTTATAAAAGGTTTTAAAAAGCCATTGCTGTCATAGTCCATATGTATTACTTTTTTTGAACATGCAAAGGAACATAGCCCACAACCTGTACATTTATCATGGTACTCTAATATATTTCGCATATCTCCCCACCTACAACTTATTAAAATTTTTTAAACATATTTATTTATAAGTACATTACCAATCATTTTTTTTGATAACAGGTATAGATTTCTTGATATTGATGCTGGCAAACAACTTAATATAAATAAGCCTATCTTCAGTTTTTTCAGTTCAGTAGCACTCATTTGCTTAACCCAATACCTGTCAATTTTGGAACCTGCAATCAAATTCGCTAACGACAACGCATATACTCTAATGTCAAATATCATTCTGATTTCATTAATATATTGATGCTCTCCATTTCTTAGAATTTCTCCAAAATAGTGTAACACAATGTCGTTTTTCATATCTTGGTATTTCGTAGTAATTTGATTCTCCTGCTCATTAATATAATAGCTTAACGGCTCATTGTAAAAAGCCAACTTGTATTTTTGCATTGCACAATAACAAAAATAAATATCTTCTCCGTATTTGTATTCAGTGTTATATCCGCCTATCTCAATGAATTTCTGTTTTTTAATTGCATACGAAGATGCATTAATATTGATTCTCATTGAAACGAACTGGCTGTAGTCTTCTATTAAGCCTTTCCAACCTCTTGGAAGAGCCCCTTGCTTGTATTCGTCTCTATTTGTTTTAATAAACTTTTGAATATATGCTATTCCAAAAAAGCTGGCTTCTGGATATTCCAGCACCATTTTATTCAGCTCCTCAAGATATTTTTGATCCCATAGATCATCCGCATCAAGAAAGGCCAATATCTCATACCGTGCTATCTGAGCACCATGATTTCTTGTAGCTGACGAGCCCTTGTTTTCTTGTCTTACATAACGTATACGTGAGTCTGATATGCTTTCAACAACATTTCTGCTCATATCTTTAGAACCGTCATCTATAACTATTATTTCAAAATCACTATATGTCTGTGATAAAACACTTTGAATTGTACTTTCAATAGTGTCTTGTTTGTTATACAATGGTATTATTACTGAAATTCCCATATATCCCCCTCAAGCAATTATTATTTTAATTACGAGCTTCTAAGCAAGTTTTTCTCTCTTCTATTTGCATCGATATGCTTACCTATTTCTGAGAGTTGAAATAAGCAATTCTCTTTTAGTTTAAATATTTTTTCTTTATTCCTGATATCATCAAAGCCCTTCTCTTCTACAAGCTCTTTACCAATCGACAAAACACTATCAGAAACAGAAAAGTTTTTCCATTCTTTGTCGTCATTTGCCTCAACAATAAATTTACTGTAGCCTAAACCATCTCCTATAACACCTTTATACTTAATGCTGTAGGAGATACTAATGGCAGGCTTATTCATTTGAAAGCTTGAAACTGCAGCATGCATCCTGCCGGTAATTGTAAACTTTGCATTCCCTAAAATGCTACGCAATTGAACAGGAATTAACCTCTCTACTATTTTTACAACTCTCATTTTCTCTTCATCACTCATGTTTTCTACTATTTGCTCTATTACTATCCTGTCTGAGTATTCTCCCTGCTCTACATGGTTTAGTAAAACCAGCTTCACATCTTTACTTAACACATTCAATAAACCTCTTATTATTCTTAAGTAATTCTCTATATATACCTTTCTGTCACTAGAGTATTGTTTTACTAATCCCGAGGGGACAATTACTACATATTTATTTTTTTCTATACCATATCCATCCAATAATTTTTGTAAAGCATCTAGATTATTTTGCCCTGGTAGATCTAAAAAGGCCAAGTCAGATGAGCTTTTAACATTCATTAATCCAATGTTATCCTTTAAATAACGATAGTTTAGTTCTTCTCTTGTGTAAATTTGGCATCGAGACAATGTCCTTTTTACAATTATTTTAAATAGCTTATTAAACGGTCCCATTGTCTGCCCTACTAAAAAAACCTGTGATTTTTTTGAATACCAATATATTTCTATCAGCCTTTTAAGCAACAACAAATATCCATAATAAGGGGATAAATCGTCTCCCCCTATATAAATTACTATTCTAGCAGACTCTTTGTTTATCTCCTTTTTAGATTTAACAAGTAATAAAAGAGTCTTTAATAAATTCTTCATAAATAATAACGGAAATAAAACCTTTTTTAGAGTTAAAAACAGTTTGCCCTTTTTCTTAATTGCATCTTTTAATGAGTTTGAATTATTATTATATTGTTTGTTATCATCTTTGACACCATAAATTTTGCACTCAGCCAAAACACTGCTTTTTATTCTTTGTAAATTATCCTCTCCTACGGTATCAGTATAAAATTCCAACCCCTCATACTTCTCCGCTAAATATTGAATTGTATTAATAGCTAGCATCAAACTGCCATTATTATATGTATTTTCAATTTGCTTGAGTAAAATTCTCATTTACCTTTCTCCTTTATAAGTTATGTGCTAATAAAAATTATTTGCTATATTGTCAAATTCCTCAAAATCCTTGTCATCCGACACTTTTCTGCAAAAAAGTACTTTTGAGTTGATAAGGTCTTTTATATGTTCTTTGTTAATATCAATAGGATGATAGTCATTCCCAATGAATTTTATAAATCTTAGGTTATCATTTATTATTGTATCTTTAATTGGAGAATTCATCAACATTGTATGAAATATAAGTTCATCAGGAATATTGCAGAACTTAAAAAATTTGTAGTATTCCTTCCATTTCGATAATATATATTCTGCCGCTGCAATATTTATATTAATCCATTGACTACCACCATATATAGCAAAACCTCTATCCTTAAAATTTTTGTTTATATTAATCTGTTTCTGAAATTTTATCGTTATCCTGCTTAATAAAGATAATGAAGAGTTACAAATATAATAATACTTTAGTCTTTCAACCCCCCCCATATACCAATCGGCTCTAGGTAACTTTTGATACTCTATGTAGTTCAATAACGGGTTAATATATTCAGTACATTTCTTAAGATTCGCTATAGGAAAATCTTGCCCACTAATAAAAATCAGATAATCACAATTAGTATTCTTAACTATATATTCAATTAAGTTATACATTGCAACTATCATCGACCTTCCGCCCCAATAAACTTTAGTACGATTTTTTATGAAAACAGCATTATTAATACTCTTAAAATCATCTAAATTGCTTTTTGCATCTAGATGAATATACACTTCAACATCAGATTTTTTAATCCTGTCTACCAGCCTCTTTAACAAGGCAGGTTTATGATGGGCAAGTATGCAAACTGCAATTTTCACTTATTCACCTTCTCCATCTTGCAAAATTTCATTGTTTCTTGAACAAACTCTCAATGACATAAAGGTGTAAAAAACAAAAATATACATAACTTGATATGTATAAAAAATGTGCTGGTAAACATATGTAATTAATATAATAACAAGACAATTTATTGCTACTAATTTCTCCAGCATAATTCCTTTTATCTTTACGAGTCTTACAAAAATATAAAATAAAAATATCAGAATTATAAGAGTTCCAACAACTCCTGTTTCAAATAAGCTTATAAACAGCTGTGGTCTTGTTCCCTCCATTATATTAACATCATAAAACTCCTTAAGTGCATATCCTTTTATTCCAGACGTGGCACCACTATAAGAAGCACCTAGTCCATATCCAAACAATAAATTATTGTCACTTATGGCATCTATTGCATAAAGTATTTTAGTAAATCTTCCGGCATCAACATCCCATGTTGTTGCAAATAAATAACTTTCAATATATTCAGCAGAAAATACTTCAGTAAAGTGTTTCCCATAAATGCTTTCATACGAACTTGCCCATATGCCAAACAGCAAAGAAAGAACTAACACCGCCGCAAAAACCGTATGAATTTTAAACTTCTTTGTTAAAATCAGTATTACAAAAAGAATAGCCGGAAACAGAAAAATAGTGATTTTTGTTTCGTTGATAGCTGTAGGAATTAGGTATAGAAAATAAAAACCAATTATTTTTGTATTATCCTTCAACCGCATTCCTAGTTCTGTAAAAAATATTACCAAGACATAAATTGTTAACGTTCCACTACCACCATAGCCTAACAACCCTGTTACATAATCTCCATTTGTCTGATATACAACCCATTGTACGATTGCTACGGGCACACTCAAAGCTCCAATAACTTTCAACGTTGTCCATACATGTTTAAAGTAAACCTTATCCGTATAGGGAAGCATAATGATAAGCAGTAGCAAATACTTTAACTCCCTGAACTGGAGTATAATCATTGAGGTTCCGTTATAATAAACACCTACTATTGCAAATATTATAATTGACATTATAAATAGCCCCATAACAGGCTTTACTATAACCGATATATTCTTGTTTCTCACTAACATATACACCGAAATCGCAAGCATCAATAAATAAGCCATGTCTTCAAGCAGTTTTACATAGTTATTGCGTGTAATCTGCATCAATACTGGCGCTAGAAATACAATACATGTCAAAATTGTGAACGGTAAAGTTTTTACAAAATTTTTATACTCTGTTCGTATATCCATATTACTACATTCATCCCATCTTCTATAGCTCACCTATAAAGGCAAACTCTTTAATAACATCTCAACCATTTATAGGTATCCAAAGTTTCCATCCTTTTCGGATAAAATCACTTCACCAATATTATCTAATGGCCAATCAATTCCTATTCCTGGATCATTCCAGGCGATTCCTCCCTCATCTCCCGGGTGGTAAAAGTCAGTACATTTATATGCAAATTCAGCGTAATCGGAAAGAACAAGAAATCCATGGGCAAACCCTTCAGGAATATAAAATTGCTTTTTATTTTCTTCCGATAATCTTATCCCATACCACTTTTTATAAGTCGGAGATTCTGCTCTTATATCAATAGCAACGTCAAACACTTCTCCCGATACGACTCTTACCAATTTGCCCTGCTGATGCTCTTTCTGAAAGTGTAATCCTCTTAAAACACCTTTAACTGATGCAGAATAGTTATCTTGAACAAAAATCATATCCAAACCAGCTTTTTTAAAAGCATTATAGTTATAAGTCTCAAGAAAATATCCTCGATTGTCAGAAAAAACTTTTGGTTCAATAACATATAATCCTTCTATCTCAGTTTCTATAAATTTAAAATTGCTCATTGTATCCTCCATCTTTTATGTTTTTAACTTATACCGATTCATCATCAAATTTTATACATATTGTCATAATAATTTTGATACTCACCAGAAGTAACACTTTTCATCCATTCACTGTTATCAAGATACCAACTAATTGTTTTCTCAATTCCGACATCAAATGATGTTTTTGGATACCAACCCAATTCATTTTTTATTTTTTCCGGGTCGATACCATACCGCCTGTCATGCCCTTTTCTGTCCTCAACATATTTAATAAGGTCATCAGAAATTGTACTGTCTACGTTTTCTTTTAAAAAACTTATTATTTTTTTCACAATGTAAATGTTTGTCTTTTCATTATGTCCACCAATATTATATATTTCACCTATCTTGCCTTTATGCATTACGATATCAATTGCTGCACAATGATCCTCTACATAAAGCCAATCTCTTATATTAAGCCCATCTCCATATACAGGCAAAGGCTTTTTATTAAGAGCATTATTTATTATTAATGGAATTAACTTTTCAGGAAACTGATATGGTCCATAGTTATTACTACATCTTGTTATGTTAATCGGAAAACCATAGGTGTCAAAATATGCCTTAACAAGCATATCAGCACCTGCTTTACTTGCAGAATAAGGACTATGTGGGTCAAGCGGAGTTGTCTCAACAAAATACCCTGTCGTGCCTAAAGAACCATAAACTTCATCAGTTGACACCTGTAGGAGTTTTTTGTTTCTATTTTTTGCATACTCCTGATTAGACCAAAACATTTTAGAAACATTAAGTAAATTTAATGTTCCATTTATATTCGTTCTTACAAAAACTTCAGGATCTAAGATGCTCCTGTCAACATGACTTTCAGCTGCAAAATTAACTACATAGGATATATTTTCCTCTCTAAAAACAGCCTCGACTTTTTCCTTATCACAAATATCTCCATTCACAAAACAGTAATTTGCGTTTTTCTCACAATTCTTTAGATTCTCAAGATTGCCAGCATAAGTCAGATTATCCATGTTAATAATTCTATAATTATTATACTTGTCCAGCATGTAAATTATAAAGTTGCTACCTATAAAACCGGCACCGCCTGTTACTAAAATCGATTCCATACATTAACCACCCACCATTATTTATTAAAGTTCAATTCTTAACCCATCAACTAAAGTGTTTGCATAGGCAAGACTCTCAAATGTTCCCGCATCGGTCCACCATCCCTTAAGAACACTACTTGTCAATGCACCTCTTCTTATATATTCATTATTAACATCTGTAATTTCAAGTTCACCTCTTCTTGAGGGCTTTAAAGTCTTGATAATATTAAATACATCACTATCATACATGTATATACCCGTTACGCTGAAATTCGATTTTGGAATCTCGGGCTTTTCTTCAATAGAGAGCACTCTATCACCCTGTACTTCCGCAACCCCATACCTTTCAGGGTCTTGAACTTGTTTAAGGAGTATTTTTGCTCCTTCGTTTTGATTTTTAAAATTTATCACATACTCTTTAATATCGTCTTGAAAAATATTATCTCCTAGAATAACAACACACTTGTCTTTACCAACAAAGTCTTCCGCCATCCCCAATGCCTGTGCGATACCTCCTGCTTGATCCTGTATCCTATAAGTAAACTTCAGACTCATTTCATAACCACTTCCCAGTAGATTAACTATAGCCCCCGCATGTTCTTTACCAGTAACTATAAAAATGTCATCAATACCACATGCCTTAAGTTTTGATATAGGATGATATATCATAGGATACATTCCTACAGGTAAAAGATGCTTATTTGTTACTTTGGATAAAGGAAAAAGTCTTGAACCTGTACCACCAGCAAGTATTATACCTTTCATTTTTGTTCTTCCTCCAAACAATTAATTTTTTTTAGATATTCCATTAATGCCACTTCCCAATGCCTGAAGTTATTCAACCCCAATAATTTCAGCATGTAATTATCTAATACCGAATAAAGCGGACGTTTAGCAGGCCGCCCAAGCTCCTCAGTAGTGATTCCATTGACCTTGATTTTAATACCTTTCAGCTCAAAAATTTTCATCGCAAACTCATACCAGCTACACTGACCTTCATTCGTTGCATGATAGGTACCATAGCAGTCCGTACCTACTAAAGTTAATATACATCTCGCCAAATCAACAGTACTAGTAGGACTTCCCACCTGATCATGTACTACATTTAATTCTTCCTTCTCTTTTGCTAAATTAAGCATCGTCTTTACAAAGTTATTACCTTCACCATATAACCATGCAGTCCTTATAACAAAATGTCTTGGGTTTAATTCAATTGCAAACTTTTCACCTAACGCCTTGCTTTTACCATAACAACTTTGGGGATTTATTGCATCATATTCCCTCTTCGGGCAATTGCTAGTACCATCAAAAACATAATCTGTAGATACTTGCACAATTTTCGAACCAATCTTGCATGCTGCTGCAGAAAGATTCTGAGGTCCTATAGCATTTGCTCTAAAAGCTGTCAATTCGTCATTTTCACATCTGTCAACGTTTGTATATGCTGCACAGTTAATTATAACATCAGGTTTTTCATTTAGTACAAGCTCAAAAACATCCTTCTGATTGGTTATATCCAAATTGTGTATGTCTGTAGCAATTATCTCAAACGAGTTAACTGATTTATTCATCTGTGCCATTAGTTCTTTCCCTAGTTGTCCGTTGCAACCTGTAATTAGTGTTTTCATATATCCTCCAATAATTAGCCTTATAATAAATACTAAAAGAAATTGCTCCTAATGTGCTTCATCATAATTGATGAGATGATATGTCAGCAATTTATAAATTACTTTTTTGTATTAGTTGTCCAAATTGGTAATTTCATGCAAAACATAGTCTTTGCAAAATCCTTAACACATTTCTTTTTCATTTTGATATACGGATACATAAAAAAGCTTTTCATATTTTTCAGCAATACTATCCCATGTATATCTATCTTCTATTTCTTTTAGAGCCTTTCCTTCCAAACTTTTTTCTATCTCCAAATAGTTGCTTTCAAGTTTGTCTATTAAACTTGAAAGGCTTCCTGTTTTTTTTTCAAAATATAAAGCGGAATTACTACCTACCTCCTTATTGAAAATAACATCAAGAAGTATATTTATCTTCGTTGTAGCCATTGCCTCTAAAAGAGATGGATTTGTCCCACCTACCTCATGTCCATGTATGTATGCATAAGCATTTTCTCTTATAACCTTTAGAACTTCTTGATCATATAGTGTACCAACAAATTTAACATGAGGGTTTTTGTTAAATTGTGTACTTTTCAATAACCTTTTGTATAGTTTGTTATTCTTAACATTTGATATAATAACAAGGTCTTTAGCAGAATTAGACATTAGAAATTCCTTAACAACAGCTTCAACATTATTTTCGGGTTCAAATCTCCCCACCATTAAATAGTAATCGTTGGCTTTTATTCCAAACTTATCATACCACTCCTTAACTTCTTGTGATTCAATGGTCAAAGTTGCTTTTTTTATATCCGCTCCATAAGCTATAAAAGCTGTTTCTTTTTTAAAAGCATTATATTCACTATCAATATATTTTTTTATTCCTATTGAATCACACACTACTATATCTGCCGCTTTTACCATAAGCTTTTCGGAATATTTCCAATATTTTTTAATAAACCAATTCCATTTACCTCTTTTCCACTCATGTCCATCAGGGTTTATCAAAACCTTAATACCCATTTTTTCTAGTTTTTTAGTGTAAAATTTGAGAAACGGACCAATTCTGCACGCTAATATGTATATAACACAGTTTTGAAGCCTATTATCTTTTATATAATTAATACAATAAATAAGACTTTTTATATCATAGATAACAGCCCTTGCACTTGCGTAATTTCCTGTTCTAACTTCAAAGCATTTTGCATTATTATATTCATACTCACAAGTTTTATCACTTAAACATGATATATGGTATCTTATATTTTTATTCTTGCTTGTTAGTGTAAGTTTTTCAACAAAAGTCTCAAATCCACCATATTTAGCTGGAATACCTTTTGAACCTATAATAAATACATTTATCATTTGAACCTTCCCTTTCCATGCACCTCATAGTCAACTAATAGCAAGTTCTATTTTCCTAAAAAAATAGACTCAGGAACTTTCTTATATTCTTTATTTTTCATAAATCTCTTTTCATTATTAAAATAATTATATGAATCCAAGTACCTCTTATAATGCTTCTTTTTTACCTTGTTAAGAACTACTCCTATTATTCGGGTATTAGCCTTTTCCAACTGCCTTTGAGCTTTTTTTATAGTAGAAATACTTGTAACTCCCATTTCAGCTATCAGCACAGCTGCATCAGCCTTAGATGCTATAAGAGCACCATCTGCAACACTCATAAGAGCAGGTGTATCAAATATAACAAAATCATATTTTTCTCTCATTTTATCTGTAAATTCATTAAACGCCGAAGAGCTTAAAAGGCTCATTGGATTTGGGTGATTTTCACCACAAGGTAAATATTCAAGGTTTTCAAAATTCGTTTTGCAAAGAGCCTCATCTAACCATACAATACCAGCAAGATGTTCCGAAAGTCCAAATACAGATTTAGCATTAAGCCTCTTTGCAGCGGAAGGTTTTCTCAAATCTGCATCAACCAACAAAACCTTCCATCCTGAGTTTGCCATAGTAACAGCAAGTCCAATAGAAAGCGTCGTTTTACCCATTCCTGGCTTGCAACTACATAAAGCAATGGATTTTAGCTTTGATTTGTCTTTTTCAAAAAGGATATTAGCTACAAGCAACGAATATGCATCCTGAACCACTTTATTATCCTGTTCATATATATTAAATGTCTTTGTTTTCATGTCTGTTCCCTCCTTAGCGTATATCATGTTCAGGTATTACACCTATTACGCTCAATTCTAATTCGTTTTCAATATCTTTAACCGAACCTATCGTATTGTCAAAAAGCTCTAAAATGTATATTAATGCAGAAGCGAGTGCAATACCAGCTAAAAGCCCTATTAGCAAATTTTTTGAACGACTTTCCTGAATAGGATTCTTTGACGGAACAGCTTCATCAATTATCTCAAGATTATCGGTATTTGTTATTTCCTTTATAGCTTTCTTTAATCCTAGACTTGTTGTATTTGCTAAGGCTGCCGAAGTATTTGGGTCGGTCCAGACTGTGCTCAATTCGATTAAACTTGAATCTTTTGACAATTCAACGCTTATTGCATCTCTGAAAGAGCTTTGACTAATATTCAAACCCATTTCATCTTTTACATATGTATAAACTTTTCTGCTGTAGACTAATTTACTGTAATCACTCAATAATTGCCTGCTAACATTCAAGTCTGACTGAGTAGGCACCTCACCAAGTAACTTTTTATCCTGATTAAACATAAACATGGTTGTTTTTGAGCTATACAACTGTATCGTATCGACATAACTCAGATAAAAAGCAATTCCACCTCCTACCACCATTAAAAGTACAATCAACCATAACCTCCTTATAAAACCACTCACAAGCTTTTGTAGCTCCATCCTTATCGCCCTTTCCTCTTACAATGTTATTATTAGGTATTAACCTATCCTAAAGTATATATAAACACTAAGTATGAGTATTGTTAAAAAACATTTTACTTAGCCCTCTATATTATTGCGTTTAAAACCTTTTTGTCTAATACTAAAATTAATAAAGCCAACAACAATCTAAGAAAAATCGTTTGCTTTTTCTGTGGTATTTAGTCCTAGTGCACCTGTATTTGTAAAAAAAGAAATTAGAATACAAAATGGCAGTACAAATGATATCTTCAAAAACTTCGATAATAAACTGAAAACAATTAATTAATATGAAATAATACTTAGTATTTTCATACTTCGTTAAAAGATTTAAACCTTCAAAATTATTTGAAGATAAAAATATAAAAAAATAAGTAACAGCCAAAAACATAAAGCTTGGTAAAAATCGTATTATAAATAAATGTGCTGTTTCGCTTGTAAAATGCATATAATCCCCTCATACTAACCTGAAAACAACTTAGAAAAAATAAATTAACATGCAACCCAATAATATTTTTTCAATATCTTTCCCATTTATATCTAATGGCTAAAAAGAATTTAGTCCTTTTCATATTTCTTACGTAAATTATAACAGTATACGGAACTATTTTCAAGTATAGTTTATAATTATACCACGGTAAAAGCATGAACCCATCTACTGCCAATACTCTCACAAGAGAGTTTTTTAAAAATGCCATTTCAGCAT
>CAYXPB010000049.1:0-22804 GCA_964466645.1 uncultured Acetivibrio sp.
AGTTATTCTTGTCCAATTTTCATTGATTTACTGAAAAGCAGGTTGTCCTATAACAGTAATACAAATGAATATAGGTACGGCGTTTATCTTTCATCATATCTCCTTTGTATGGACGTTTCTGTGTATAATTCTATTCACTTTGTATGGTTGTTGAATACAATTCATAATTATCGCCATATTTCTTGAAAAGTTTGTATAGAATTAGATTTTCAAATGCCAATCGGAATAAAAAACCAAAAATCTGTGTTATAATAATAGTTAAGTGATATAATAAAAGTAAGTAGGTGATGGAATGAATATACAAAACCCTCATGACAAGTTTTTCAAGGAGACTTTTTCAAATATATCAGTTGCAAAAGATTTTATGGAAAACTACTTGCCTAAGTCTGTTAAAAACATTATAGATATAGATACTCTTGAACCACAAAAAGATAGTTTTGTAAATAAAGAACTTAAAGAAGTATTTTCAGATATGCTTTTTAGAGTAAATATAAATAAAAGAGAGGGTTATATCTATTTTCTTTTTGAACATAAGAGTTACATAAGCAAAAACATATCATTTCAACTTTTAAAGTATATGATTGAGATTTGGGAAACAAAACTAAAGAAAGAAAAAATAGATAAACTACCAATGATAATTCCTTTAGTAATATATCATGGAAGAGACGAGTGGAAGATTAAGACTACGTTAGGAGAAATGATAAAAGGTTATGAAGAATTGCCTGAAGATGTGAAAAACTATTTACCCAATTATGAATATCTTCTGTATGATTTGTCAAAATATACAGATGAGCAGATAAAGGGAGAAATCATTCTTAGGATTTTCGTTACTGCTTTTAGAGACATATTTTCTAAAGATGGTAGAACTACTGTAAAAACAGTTTTAAGAGCAATAGAATCGCTAAAGGAACTAAAAGATAAGCAGACAAGTATTGAATATTTTGAAACTTTTATAAGATATATATTAAATGCAGGGAAAAGATTAACTAAAGAAGATATTACTGATATTGTTAAAAGTATTGAAAATGCTTATCCAGAAGGGAGTGAAGTAGTAATGACATTAGCTGAACAATTTAGGCAAGAAGGAATGCAAAAAGGAATGCAAAAAGGAAGACAAGAAGGAATGCAAGAAGGAAGACAAGAATCTCTTTCTAAAACAGCAATAAAATTATTGATTAAGAAATTTGGGAAATTGCCAGAAGAAATAAAAAATAAGATATTGCAATTAGAAACTGAAACTTTAGAAATTATAATTGACGGTATTTTTGAATATGAAAGTATAGAGGATATAAAAAAATATATTTAGTAATAAAAGAAATTAATAGTGCAAAAAAGAGAGGAAAATATCCTCTCTTTTTCACGTTATTGGATATTATTTAGACTTTATGAGAATAATCCTCTTT
The DNA here is from genome assembly GCA_964466645.1 of uncultured Acetivibrio sp. Taxonomy (GTDB): domain Bacteria; phylum Bacillota; class Clostridia; order Acetivibrionales; family Acetivibrionaceae; genus Acetivibrio. Next base: position 1,404 of record CAYXPB010000049.1, read on the forward strand.
ATAAACTGGGTTTTATAATTTTACTAGCGTAGTGCTTACTTCCTTGTGAAAAAATAATAGAATAAAAATTCTATTTAAGATTCTTTTACAAATAGACCGATATAAACTGTGATAATAAGGAGGGGATAGAATGAAAATTAGCTTATGTATGATAGTAAAAAATGAAGAAAAAAACCTAAGTAAATGTTTAGACAGTGTGGTGGATTATATTGATGAAATAGTTATTGTGGATACAGGTTCTACTGACCAAACAAAAGAAATAGCCCGAAAATACACTGACAAAATAGTTGATTATACTTGGTGTGATGATTTTGCTAAAGCTAGAAATTATTCCTTGTCAAAAGCTAATAATGACTGGGTTCTCATTTTAGATGCGGATGAGGTGGTTTTGAAATTTGATAAAAAAAGTATTTATGATTTTATTCAAGCAAATCCAAAGACTGTGGGTAGGATAAAAAGGATAAATCCTTTTCAAGGAGAGAAAGAAGAGAATATATATATTGAACGTGTTAATAGGTTATTTAACAGAAAATATTACTTTTATAAAGGAACTATACATGAGCAAGTTGTAGTAATGGATGGAAGTCAATATAATATGAGCTTTGTGGAAATTGAAGTCGATCATACAGGATACTTAGATGAAATCATTGGGTTCAAAAACAAATTAGAAAGAAATATAAACTTATTACTCAAATCTGTGAAAAATAATCCGAAGGATGCTTATTTACACTATCAAATTGGGAAGTCCTATTATAAAAAGAAGGATTTTCAAAAGGCATATGAAAGTTTTGCCGAAGCAATTAGACTGTGCAAAGATTTTAGACTTGAATATATACAAGATTTAGTAGAAAGTTATGGCTACACTCTAATAAAATGTGAAAAATATTGTGAAGCTATGGAGTTAAAGAAGTATCAAGTTTACTATGAGAATTCACCCGATTACAACTTTGTAATGGCGTTAATATATATGAATAATGGAAGATTTCAAGAGGCTGTAGAATCTTTTGAAAAGTGCATTGGTGAAAAGGAAGGAAAAATAGAAGGGGTAAATTCATATCTGCCTAACTATAACATAGGTGTAATTTATGAAGCTCTAGGAATTAATGAAACAGCGATTATGCATTATCAGAAATGTGTAGGATACCACCTTGCGGAACAAAGAATTAAGCAAATCTTAACCTAAAAAATCCTAAACAAAAACTTAGTATAAACTTAATGCCATAATAATCCGATATAAACTATGAGAATATTCATGGAGGGATTATTATGAAAATTGATAGCATGGATGCTGCTAAGTTACAACCTGTAAGAAATCAGAGCACAGATAGTTCTAAAGATAACCAGAATATACGCGAAACAAAAACAAAAGCAAATACAGAAAAGGAACAAGTCTCGGACAAAGCAGTTGTTAATGCTATTGAAAGGGCAAATAAGGCAATATCAGTGACTAGAACACAAATGGAATTTTCGATACATGAAAAGACTAAAGAGATAATGGTCAAAGTTATTAATTCCGATACAAAGGAAGTAATAAGGGAGATTCCGCAGGAAAAGGTACTTGACATGGTCGCAAAAATGTGGGAGATGGCAGGTATTTTGATAGATGAAAGGAGGTAATAAATATGTCCCAGATTAGAATAACGGGTACTTATTCCGGTTTTGATACCGATAAAATTATATCTGATTTAATGAAAGTTGAACGTTTAAAAGTAGATAAGGTATTTAAACAAAAAGAAATACTAAGTTGGAAGAAAGATAGTTACAGAGATATAAGCAGTTCACTAATGTCGTTTAGTAATGAATTTTTTGATATATTAAAGCCAGATACCAACTTTAGGTCAAGCAGTTCATTTGCAAAGTTTAATATTCAATCTTCAAATAGCTCTGTTGCAACTGCAACAGCTAGCGCATCGGCTGTTAAAAAAGCGCACAGTATTACAGTGAGTTCTCTTGCTTCCGCTGCAAAAATGACAGGAGAGGCTAATGTTACAGGTTCTGTAAAGGGAAGCAGTGCAGTGAGTGAATTTTCTTTAAGCGGTCAAAATATATCGGTAACGCTAGATGGGATTACAAAGACAATAGAGCTTGAAAATTACGCCGATATTGGAGGCCTCGAAGCGGGACTAGAACAAAAACTTACTGAAGCTTTTGGTTCGGGAAAGTTTGATGTAATGACCACTGATGGGAAAATTGAAGTTTTAAGCCAACTAAATGGCAGTGTTTTTTCATTGTCTGGGAGTGGATTAGAGAGTTTAGGCTTCGCAGCTGGAGATAATACAACTAATGGATTGTCCTTAACAGCGTCTCTTGAGAGCATAAAGAATAATTTTAAGAATCCTCTAGCAATAAGTGATCCAAACGAAAATGTAACCTTTACTATAAATGGTAAGACAATAGATGTAGGTAAAACCTATGCACAAGCATCAATAAAAGATGTTATGGATGCAATAAATTCCAGTGATGTAGGGGCTAAAATGACTTATGATTCTTTAAATAATCAATTTACATTACAGTCTAAAACTGAAGGGGCAGCATCTAGTCTTACAGTTGATCCAGCTAGCGGATTATTCCAATCATTAGGTATTACAGGTGGAACATACGCACAGGGAACTGATGCGGAGTTTACATTAGACGGTGTTACAGGAATGAAACGTAGCAGCAATAACTTTACAATAGAGGGTGTGAATTATTTTCTTAAAGAGACTTCTGCCACTGCTGTTTCAATAAGCGTAGAACCGAATATAGATGATGTTGTTAAAAACATAACAAGCTTTGTAGAAAAATATAATTCACTGCTCGATCAAATTAATGGTAAACTTAATGAAAAATACGACAGAAGTTACTTGCCTCTTACTGATGACGAAAAAGAAGCAATGACCGATAAGGAAGCTGAAAAATGGGAGGCTAAAGCTAAGACAGGATTACTTGCCAATGACAGTATCTTGTCGAACATTGTGTCCACCATGAGGACTGCTCTTTATGAAAAGGTTGAAGGTGTTTCGATAAGTCTATATGACATTGGAATTGCTTCAAGTTCGTACACTGATAAAGGAAAACTAAAAATTGATGAGTCTAAACTGAAAAATGCACTTACAAACAATTTTGACCAAGTGGTTAAACTTTTTTCCAATGAATCAGAGCATACATATAGAGAAAGTCTTGACGATCCGTCAAAAAGGTCTGAAAGGTATACACAATCAGGAGTGGCACAACGTTTGTATGATATAATTCAAGATAATGTAAGAACTACAAGAAGTTCCGACGGTAAAAAGGGTACATTGTTAGAAAAGGCTGGTTATGCTAATGATTCAACCGATTATAATAATCTCATGTTTCAACAGATAAGAAGTAAAGAGACACTGATTGATGCATTAGAGATAAAACTGTCAGCTAAAGAAAGTGCTTACTACTTAAAGTTTTCAAATATGGAAAGAATTTTAGGAGAAATGCAGAGCCAAATGGGTTCAATGTCTTCAATGCTGGGAGGGTAATTGGAATCTTTAGTAAATAATTCTGTTGGGCGACACTTTAATCATACGCTGTAATTATTTTAAACAAAATAATGGAGGTAATAAAATGGCACTAAATAATGCTTATGATCAATATAAGGAAAACTCTATATACACTGCTAGCCCAGAAGAATTGACTTTTATGTTGTATAACGGACTTGTGAAATTTTTGATGCAGGCACAGATGGCTATGAATGAAAAAAATATTGAAAAAGCTAATAATTGCATTATAAAAGCACAAAATATTATAAATGAATTTCGATGTACACTAGATATGAAATACGATATTTCCAAGCAATTAGATGCAATATATGAATATATGAATAGCAGACTTCTTGATGCAAACATAAAAAAGGATGTTGAAATTATTGAAGAAGTACTTGGATATGCGAGAGAACTTAGAAATACTTGGGAACAGGCCATGAAGATGGCAAAAAGTCAAACGGCAAGATCATCACAAGTTGCAAAATAGGGAGAGATAAAAATGGATGCTAGTCCTGAATTGTGTATTCAAAAGGTTATTGAGGCTTCGAATAAAAAGTACAGCTGTCTACAGAAGTTGCTTCTCTTGACAAGGGCGCAAACTGAAGCCATAGGTGAAGAGTCAATGGATGGACTAGAGAAGCTTATAGGTGAAAAACAGGTAAAAATTGACGAGATAAATAAAGTTGATCAGGATTTTGGAGTGTACGTTGATTTGCTTAAGCAAAAGTTAGGTGTTAGTAAGTTGGATGAGATTAAGAGCCCTAGCTTAAACGGTTTAAAGGAGCTTAAGCAAATTACAGGACAGATAATGGAACTTTTAAATGAAATAAATGCACTCGAAATGCATAACAACGAAAAGGCCAAAAACTTTCTAGATGACTTAGGAGCAAAGATAAGGCAGATTAGGGAAGGCAAAAAGTTGAATAATGTTTATAATCCGGGAGCAGGAATAATTCCACCGGCGTACTTTGTAGATAAGAAGAAATAACTTGTCAAAGCCTCTTAAAGCAACGATAGGAGGCTTTTTTGTTTTAATCACTTTGAATGAAACATAATCGTTAAAATATAGGGAAATAAACGCTTCCGAGATTTTTATTGACACTAAGGTACTTTGTTGAATATAATGAGTAAGTAAACTTAATACTTTGTTAGGTGAGGCTCCTATACAGAAAGAAGCTGCTGCCCCGAAACGTCGAAAGACGCCAATGGGGTTAACAGACACTGCCGGATTAAGGTTTTGTTTAATGTAGCTGGTTTTAGGCCTAAGCTGTATAGTGCTAAAGCTCAACGAGGGAAGAATATATGGTTATATAATTATGTAATTTTATTACTTCCTCTCGTATGGAAGTTTTTTTATTATGTTTTTGAATAAGGGCTAATTTATTGATTGGGAAGTGATAAGTATGATGGAAATCTACAAGACTTGCAATATGGCTCAACAGCCGAAAAAAATAGATAAGATTGAAAAGGGATGTTGGATAAATCTTGTTACTCCTACAGAGGAGGAATTGAGTCATTTAGAGAAGAATCTCAACATACTTCCCAACTTTTTAAGGGATCCCCTTGACGAAGAAGAAAAACCGAGAATAGATGTTGAGGACAACCAGACACTGCTTATAGTTGACATGCCTTATGTATATGAGGATGAAAAGAATCTCAAGTTTGAAACCATTCCAATGGGCATACTCATTATGGATGAATTTGTTCTTACAATATGTAACAGAGAATTGGATCTTGTTGATTCCTTTAAAAGCAAGAAGGTAAAGGATTTTTATACCTTTAAAAAGACTAGGTTTACTTTGCAGATACTTTTTATGATTGCCAAAGACTTCTTAAAATACTTAAGGCATATTGATAAAAAGACGGATGACCTTGAAAAGACTTTACACAAATCTATGAGAAACAGAGAGTTATTTAAATTGTTGGAGTTAGAAAAGAGTCTTGTATTCTTTACTACGTCGCTTAAATCAAATGATATAGTTATGGAAAAATTGCTTAGGGGTAAGTATATAAGACTTTATGATGAGGATCAGGATCTCCTTGAAGATGTACTTATTGAAAATAAGCAGGCTATTGAAATGGCCAACATATACAGCACAATTTTAAGCGGTATGATGGATGCTTTTTCATCGGTTATTTCAAACAACCTGAATATGGTTATGAAGTTCCTTACATCAGTAACCATTGTAATGGCTATTCCTACTATGATTGCAAGCTTTTTTGGGATGAATGTTCCTGTACCTTGGCAAAATAATAATTTTGGCTTTGGTTATATATTGTCTATATCCTTTGCCATTGCACTAGTCACTAGTTTTGCGTTATATAAGAAAGGTATGTTCTAAGTGGACTTAATTGAAATTATTAATTTAAATAAAGAGTGGTACAGTGAAATAATATAATACTTCACTGCATCACTCTTTTTCTAAAGAATAGAAAATAAATCAAACTTCGTCGGAATCCTCTGTGAGTGAATTCAAAAACTCTCCCACTTTTTTAAAATACTCATCGGTTAATTTTATATAGCTTTCTATATGATCTACGCCTTCCGTCTCCCACAGCTTAACGTTATTTCCTCCGGCATTAAGCAGTTCGTGGCTATTATCTATAGGAATTAAAGTATCATCCTTGCTATGAATCAAAAATACAGGTCTTGGAGCTATATCTTTTATTACAGCCCTAGGGCTAAATTCCTTAGGTTTTATGCCTTCCAATACCTTCATAGATAAATAGGTTGTTTGATTGAAAGGAAATGATGGGAGTTTACTCCAAACACTTAGATTAGCATCTAGATAATCCTCTAAGTCGGAAAAAGGACTATCTGCAATAACAGCATCAACATCTTCACTTTCGGAAGCAGCGACAATGCTTGTAGAGGCACCCATTGAAAATCCTAAAAGTACTATTTGCTTTGAACCTAACTTTTTGGCATATTTAATGGCGCCTAAAAGATCATCTTTTTCATAGATTCCTACAGTTGTCACTTTCCCTTCCGACTCACCGCAGTTTCTAAAATCAAAGGTCAATACGTTATAACCTTGGTTTAAAAGATACTTAATAATAGGAAAAGAATCTTCACCATGAGGAAGCCTGTTTTGACGATAACCATGGGCTAAAATCAAAGTCTTGTTGCTTCCTTTAACTTCGAAAAACCATCCCTTTAGAGTTATTTGGTCTTTTATATCTTTAAAAGAAATATTTTTGTATTCAGGAACTATGTTAGAAGAAAAAACCGGTAGGGCTTTTCTCTCGGGATGGGTTAACATCCACCCTGTATATGTAGATACTGCTATTAAAGCTATAGAAGCTAATAGTACAAGTATAATTATTGCCATAATAATTGTCCTTATTTTGTGCGTTTTTCTCTGAGTATATGATACTCCACTAATTCTCATTTTTTTGCCTCCTGTTTAGGCTATTTCTAAAAATAACTTGATAAATAGCGTTTCGAAATTGACATCACCTTACCGCATAAAATGTGTAAGGTGTTTCAAAAAAATTCATTAGTCAATAAATATAGTGCCAACCCTATAAAATCAGCTTTTTTGAAACACCCATTGACCAGTTATTTTTTTGGAATCACCTAAATGCTATAACAGCTATATTATTTAGTTTAATGTAGTAGCTAACTATATATTCACTTATTTTATTATATTTTCAATTTAGCATAAAGTAAAGCATAAGTATTATATTTTGGTTATTAATTTATTTAATTATGACTTCAAAAATATAAATAAAGGCCTTGAGATTTCTTTATGCCTTAAAATACCAATAATATAAAACACCAATGCATATAAAACTATTGATGGATTAAAGAGGTTGAAGGATTGAAAGGTTGACCATTTTCTGTTGTTTCTGTACAATTGAAGTAAGGTGATTCCAAAAAAAAGGGAGGTGGCGGTGATAAACTTTTTTGAGTTTATGGATACTGATATTTTTAGTTGGGTTGTTTTACCGATACTCATTTTTTTATCCCGTATTATTGATGTATCAATAGGTACAATACGTATTATATTTGTTTCAAGAGGGAAAAGGAACTTAGCGCCTCTACTTGGATTTTTTGAAGTGTTGGTATGGATTATGGCTATCAGCCAGATAATGAAGCATTTAGATAATGTTGCTTGTTATTTTGCCTATGCAGCTGGTTTTGCGACTGGTACCTTTGTCGGCATGATAATTGAAGAAAAACTTGCAATAGGAATGTTGGTTGTGAGGGTAATACTGGTAAAAGATGAATGCTCTTTAAGGGAAAGGCTTCGCAATGCGGGTTTTGGTGTTACGGTGGTTGATGCTCGTGGAGCAAATGGAGAGGTAAAAATAGTATATACTATTATTAAAAGAAAAGAACTCGAAGAGGTTTTGGGGATAGTTACAATGTGCAATTCAAAGGCTTTTTATTCTGTAGAGGATGCAAGAACGGTTAATCAAGGTGTATTTAGGAACAGAGCGATTTGTGGTAAAGATAAAATAGGAGGGTTCAATTTGTTCAAGGGTCTTGGAGTTTTCAGGCGAAGCGGAAAATAATTGTTTTATATAGGAATGAAGGTGAGCTAAAGTGGAAAGTGGAATACTTCCAAAAGCGTGGGAGAGTCTTTTGAACTCCTCAACATTTTTGCCAGTGATAGTGAAGACTATAGAGAGAATTCACGATACTACCTGGTCTATGGAACCAAACAGGCATGAGTACTATGAAATGGTTTACATCAAAAGAGGAAATGCAGTTTTTGAGATATCCGGATATCCTGCAGAGATAGGTCCTAACGATATTATAATTATAAAGCCAAACCAATTTCACAAGTTTACAGTGAAGTCAGAGGCAGGCTGTGAATTTATTGTTTTAAACTTCAAATTTGTAAATAAGTTTGATATGCAATTTTCAGGTGTATCTTTAGAATTCTTTTTAGACTTTGTCAGCGGAAAAGAATCTGGTGCATTTATAAGACTAAAAGTAAGCCAAAAAAATGAGATAATTAATCTTTTAAATAGGATTTTAAAGGAAAAGGAAGACCCGGATATAGGAAGTGAATTGCTCAATTATTTACTCGTAATGGAGTTGTTTGTTTTAATCTCAAGAGCGCTTAAGATGGAATGGGAAAACAGTATAAAGAATAAAAGTTCAAAACTTAAGGAATTGATTCAGGTGGCAGTAAGTTATATAGACAATAATTATGAAAGAGATATTTCATTAAAAGACATAGCCCAATATGTTTTCTTAAGCACTAGCTACTTTACCCGTGCTTTTAAAGAGGAAATGGGTATAAGTCCTATTAATTACCTTCTTAAGACAAGAACAGAAAGGGCAAAAGAATTGCTAAAGGATTCAACACTAAAAATCTGTGATATTGCATTAAATGTCGGTTTTTCCAATCAACAGAGGTTCAATGACATTTTCAAAAAGAATGTTAAGATGGCTCCATTAAAGTATAGAAAAGATAATTCTCTTTTGTCAAAAAACATTAAAAAAATTTAACAAACAAAGATTAATACAGGAAGAATACTAATCTTTATTTGTTTTATAATAATTTATGGAAGTTATAATTGACTCTGATTTTTATGATAAATCATAATATATTATAGTTTAGCGTATTAGGTGATATGATTTATAAAAAATCAAAACAATTAAACTAGCTTATATAAGGGGTGGATATAATGGGTAAATTTAAAGTTGCAGTTTTGCCGGGAGATGGAATAGGACCTGATATTGTTAAAGAGGCTATTGCTGTTTTAAATACGGTAGGAAAGAAATTTAATCACGAGTTTGAACTGAAGGAAGGTGCAATCGGAGGGTGTGCAATAGATGAGTTTGGTGAACCGCTTCCGAGTAAGACTTTAGAAGTGTGCAAAAGTTGTGATGCAGTACTTTTAGGTGCCGTTGGTGGATTCAAGTGGGATGATCTTCCAGGGGACAAGAGACCTGAAGCAGGTCTGCTTGGGATACGCGCAGGGCTTGGCTTGTATGCAAATCTCAGGCCAGCAGTAATTTATTCTGCTTTGAAAGATGCTTCTCCGTTGAGACCTGATATAGTTAAGGATGGAATAGATATTATGGTTGTACGCGAATTAACCGGAGGCATGTATTTCGGTGAGAAGGGAAGAGTAGATGCAGGGGAAATGGGTCAAGCTGCATTTGATACGGAAAAATACAGTACTTTTGAAGTTGAGAGGATAACAAGACTTGCTTTTGAAGCTGCTATGAAAAGAGGCAAAAAAGTTATGTCTGTTGATAAAGCTAATATTCTTGAAAGCTCAAGATTATGGCGTGAAGTAGTTTTGAAAGTGTCTAAGGAATACCCAGAGGTTGAACTCAACCATATGTATGTGGATAATGCTGCAATGCAGCTAGTAAGAAACCCTATGCAGTTTGATGTTATAGTTACTTCAAATATATTTGGAGATATATTATCTGATGAAGCTTCAATGATAACAGGTTCAATAGGAATGCTTCCATCTGCAAGTCTTGGGCAAGGAACTTTAGGCTTATATGAACCTATACACGGCTCTGCACCCGACATAGCAGGCCAAGATAAAGCAAACCCTATAGCCACAATTCTTTCCATAGGTATGATGATGAAGTATTCCTTCAACCTTGAAAAAGAAAGTGAAGCAATCGAAAAAGCTGTTGAAAATGTTCTAAATGCAGGCTACAGAACAGCCGACATAGCATCAAAAGGTTCAAAAGTTGTCGGCACTAAAGAAATGGGAAATCTTATAAAAGAAGAAATAAAGAAACTATAATTAACTTTCAAAACAAAGAAGCCTATGGAATGTAAGTACCATAGGCTATTCTCTATGAAAAATAGGGGCTTTATGCCCCCCTTGATTAATAACTAGTGTATCTTCCGATAAGTTTGCCTATAATTACTACTTCATCCGTATTAAAGACTTCTTTTCCTGTAAGGTCGCTATCCGCCTTTAATACAATTTTGCTAGCATTCTCATGCTTGCTATAGAACCTTAAAAGTGCATGGTTCTCGTATAGTACCAAAACAATATCCCCGTCATTTAATTTGTTTTCAGTGTCTCTGTCTATAATTAAGCTATCCTCATACTTAATTCCGCTGTGTATAAGACTGTTATCTGGACAACTTATTAAGAAACAATTCTCCGGTAAATTGTCCGATTCGAATAATGTTGAAGGGAATGGATAATATTTTATTACGTTGTATACATTAAAAAGATCGGAAATATTACGGGTAGTTATTTTCTTAATTTTAGGCAAGTAGACAGGTGTCATGTACTGAGAATTATCGGTAACAAGTTGTATAGACCTTGCCATACCTACTTCCCTTTTAATTACACCCTTTTGTTCTAGACGGTTTAGTATTCCCTGAACTGCACCGGGAGTTTTTTCTCCGACCATTTCACCTATTTCCCTTACAGTAGGAGGAATACCTCTAGTTTTGATAAAAGTTTCAATTACAGAATATACCTTTTTCTGTTTTGATGTTAGAAGATTAAAATCCACAGTCACTTTGACCCATCCTTTATCATTATAATGTATTTTTATGTAAAGCTTGATTTACATAAAGTATTATTTAGAGTTTATCAAATAAAAAACGACTTAGCAACCTTAATAAATAGAAATAATGTAATAAAATTGAAGGAAATAATAAACGAATGTCAATAGAATGCCGAATAATATAAAAAAATATTAAACTCTTGTTTTTAAATCAAAATTAACTTAGGTGATCCCAAAAACCTTATATAGGTTATTTTTTTATAAATGGCCTTATACAAAAAGATACCATTTATACTATGTGCTGAACTTGCCAATATTAATTGATAAAGATGCAAAAAGTGTTTTAAATATTTAAAATAAAAGAGGTTTATGGAATGTTCAAACTTTTAAAGGGCGCCACGTGCTATGCACCTGAATTTTTAGGGAATAAAGATGTCTTGATTGTCCTCAATAAAATTTACAAAATTGCTGAAAATATAGCAGAAGATAATTTATTAGATGTAGAAATTATAGACTGTACAGACAAAATAATTTGTCCCGGTTTTATAGACCAACATCTCCATATTATTGGTGGAGGTGGCGAAGGAGGTTTTGAAAGCAGAATACCAGAAATTAAGCTCAGTGATATTTTGATTGCTGGAATAACAACAGTTGTAGGTGTATTAGGTTTTGACAGTATAACTAGAAACATTGAGGGACTTTTAGCAAAAGCTCGGAGTTTAGAGTCGGAAGGATTAAACACATATGTATATACAGGGAGCTATGAAGTTCCCACAGCAACCATTACTGGTAAAGCTGTAAAGGATATTACACTTATAGATAAGATTATCGGAATTGGAGAAATAGCTATATCGGACCACAGATCATCCCATCCTACGCTGGATATGCTAAGAGAAATTGCATATGAAGCAAGAGTAGGTGGGCTTTTAAGCAAGAAAGCAGGTATTGTACACATACATGTAGGCGATGGAAAGAGCGGCTTGAAGCCGCTGACTGAGCTTATAGAAAATTCTGATTACCCAATAGATATGTTTATTCCTACGCATCTTAACAGAAACAAAAGTTTATTCCATCAAGCTATAGAATTTGCAAATAATGGAGGAAATATCGATTTAACTGCCGGACAGAACAGTGAAACAGGTTATTCAGTACCTGATGCAATGGAATTGATTTTTAAGGAAGGGGTATCTATAGACAGGGTTACGGTATCATCGGATGGGAATGGGAGTATTCCGCCAAATGGTATAGGAAAGGCATTACAACTATTTGAGGATATAAGGTTATGTATTTTAGAGAGGAACCTTGATATAACTTCAGTTCTCAAAACTGTTACTGAAAATGTGGCAAAGAGGATTAAACTATTTCCTCAGAAGGGAACTCTAGCTGAAGGCAGCGATGGAGATATTGTATTGATAAACAAGCAGGATTTTAAGATAAATAGTGTTTTGATTGGCGGGGAGAAATTCATAGATAGTGGTTTGGTTGTGAGAAGGGGGGTATATGAAGATTTTTAGTTTGTGGCAATAAATAATGAATATGAGTTTGTTAAAATGTAAATACTTATAGATAGCCAAATGTAAATTTATATTTGCAAGTGGTTAATTAGATCGATCTCTTAAAAAAGGGTGATTTTTATGGATAGAATTAATACTCGGGCAAAGACTGCAAAAGGTACAGTTTTTTTAGTTGTAATAGGATATATATGTGCAATAGCGTCACTTTTTGCATATCCCTTTGTTTTCGGAGTAGTAGGTGTAATTATGGGTATTCTTTCAACAAAGAATGGTAGCAGGGCAGGCTTGTTTGTAATTGTATCAAGCATAATACTAATGGGTATTGGAATGATTTTTAGTGGAGTAATAATGAATTACACCAGACACTATTTGGGAATATAGTATTTGTAAAAAGCAGGGAGAGGATAAATCCTTGCTTTTTTCTTGGTGTTATATTTGCTTGGAGGACAACTATGGAAGAGAAAGTTACAGGAAATTTGATAATAATTGGTGGAGCTGAAGACAAGGTCGGTAAAAAGACCATTTTAAAACATGTTGCTGATATTGTTCAACAGCAGCAGGGGAGTCTTGTTGTTTTGACTACTGCAACAGAAAAACCTGGAGAGGTTGGAGACAATTACAGAATGGTTTTTGAGTCTTTGGGGCTGAATAATATACAAGTATTGAATATTAATACCAGAGACGAAGCAAATGACGAAAGGAATACAGATATAATAAGAACTTGCAGTGGTGTTTTCTTTACAGGAGGAGACCAACTTAGAATAACAAGTATTTTAGGTGGAACGATGACTAATAAGGTTCTACAGGAAGTGTATTCCCAGGGTGTGGTGATTGTCGGAACAAGCGCGGGCGCTTCAGTTATGAGCAATACAATGATAGTCGAGGGAGACAGTAACGGACCTGCAAGGAAGTGTACATTAAAAATGGCTCCTGGACTCGGTTTGTTGGAGGAAGCTATAATTGATCAGCATTTCGATCAGAGAGGCAGAATTGGAAGGCTTTTGTGCGGTGTGGCAGAAAATCCGTTTATGTTGGGTATAGGCATTGATGAGGATACTGCAATAAGAGTTTATCCTGACGCTCATTTTGAAGTGATTGGATCAAATGCAGTTACAGTTGTTGATGGAAACACAATAAAGAGTTCAAATGTATCGGAACTAAAGCCTGATGAACTCCTTGCAATCACAAATGTTACTATCCATGTATTACCACATGGATATGGATTTAGCATGATGGACAGGGAAGTCTTCAGGGTGAATATCTCGTAGAAACTATATATGCACATATTGTCTAGGAGGAAGAAAAGTGCAAATTTTAAATATACAGAGCTTTAACGGCAGGAATATTTATAGTCACAAACCTGTAATTAAATTATTGATTGACATTGGAGATTTATATAAAAAGCCTACAAAGGATTTTGGTGGTTTTAATGAAGAGGTACTGAAATATTTTCCGGGACTAAGTAACCACTACTGTTCTACAGGTTATAAGGGTGGATTTGTTGAAAGATTGATTGAGGGGACTTATATTGGACATGTGGCGGAACACATGATATTAGAGCTCCAAAATATGCTTGGATACGAAGTTAATTATGGAAAAACTAGGGTTATTGAAGAGCCTTCCTTATATTATATTGTATATGAATATAAAAATGAGAAATGTGGTATAGAATGTGCAAGAGCTGTATTTGAAATTATTTCTGCGATTATAAATAATAAAGCGTTAAATTTTTTCGAGATTATGGAAAATTTAAGGGCTATATCAGTCGAGGATGACTTAGGACCTAGCACAAACGCCATTTATACCGAAGCACAAAAAAGGGGTATTCCTGTTACGCGCGTAGGAAGAGGGAGTATGATACAGCTTGGATATGGAAAATATTCGAGGCTGATACAAGCTTCACTTACTGACTCGCCAAGCTGTATAGCGGTGGATACTGTGAGTAACAAGGATCTGACTAAAAAAATTCTAAGAGATTACAGGATTCCCGTTCCTGAGGGTGATGTTTCATATAGCGAAGAAGGAGCGGTTTATATTGCTCAAAAAATAGGTTTTCCTGTGGTGGTAAAACCTTTAGATGGTAACCAAGGAAAAGGAGTTACTGTTAATATTAAGGATGAACAGGAAGTACGGGCAGCATTTATGGAAGCTAAAAAGTTTTCAAAAGCTGTTTTGATAGAGAAAAATATTATTGGCAAAGACTATAGACTGCTTATAATAGGTAATAAATTATCTGCTGCAGCCGAAAGACGAGAACCATCCGTTGTTGGGGACGGCATTCATACCGTTGCTGAACTGGTTAATGTAGAAAACTCAAACCATCTGAGGGGTTCAGATCACGAAAAACCCCTTACGAAAATTAAACTTGATGAACTAGCTAAGAAAGTGTTGTTTAGTCAGGGCTACGATGAACGTTATGTTCCAGAACCTAGTGAAGTTGTTTATCTTAGGTATAACAGCAATATTAGTACCGGTGGGACAGCAAGAGATTGTACCGAAGATGTCCATCCGTATAATGCGGAACTTGCAGTGGGTGCTGCAAAAGTTCTTGGATTGGATATCGCAGGTGTTGATGTGTGCTGTGAAGATATAACGGAGCCTTTATACAGGCAAGATGGAGCTATAATTGAAGTTAATGCTGCTCCAGGGTTAAGGATGCACATTTACCCTACCATCGGAGAGTCAAGAGATGTAGCCTCGGACATTCTCGATATGATGTTCTACGGGAAGGAAGCTTATAACATTCCTATAGTGTCAGTAACAGGAACTAATGGCAAAACTACTACAACAAGACTTATAGCACACACTTTAGGGCTTCATGGGAAAATAGTAGGTATGACAACTACAAGCGGGATTTATGTGGGTGATGAATGCTTGTTGAGAGGTGACAATACCGGGTTTGTCAGTGCAAGAATGGTGCTTTCAAACAAGGCAATAGATGCTGCTGTTCTAGAGACAGCAAGAGGGGGTATTGTTAAGAAAGGTCTAGGATATGATATGGCTGATATTGGAGTTATCACGAATTTAAGTGAAGATCATCTAGGAATAGACGGAATAGATACTCTCGACGAACTTGCCTATGTAAAATCACTTGTGATCGAAGCAGTTAAACCTGAAGGATACGCTGTTATAAACGCAGATGACAGATTTGCCAAGTACTTTATGGACAGGGCAAAAAGTAAAATTATATTATTTTCCAAAGACAAACATAATCCAATAATACAAGATCATATTAACCAAGGAAAAAGAGCAGTGTTTTTAGATGATGAAGAGATTTTTATGGTTAAAAAAGGAGTAAAAATACAGCTTGCAAATGTGAAGGACATTCCTATAACATTTGAGGGTATGCTCGAGTGCAACATTGAAAACTCCCTTGCCGCGGTTTGTGCACTTTTTGGATTGAATGTACCTCTTGAAACTATTAAAGCCGGTTTGATAACATTTATGCCGGATACCAGTTTGAATCCGGGAAGATTTAATGTGTTTGATATGGGAGAATTTAAGGTAATGTTGGATTATGGGCATAATCCGGCAGGGTTTGAAGAGGTAATTAAATTTGTTAAGAAGCTCAATGCCAAAAGGTATATAGGAATTATTGGTATGCCTGGAGACAGAAAGGATTCAAGTATATATAGTGCAGCTAAAATTTGTGCTGAAGCGTTTGATCGGTTATATATAAAGGAAGATGCTGATTTAAGGGGAAGGGAAGCAGGAGAAGTAGCTGGAATATTTTATGACGCCATTATAAAGTGTGTAGTATCAAAGGAAAATGTTGAAGTTATTTACTCTGAGGAAAAAGCCTTGGAAAAGGCTATACTTGATGCTCAACCCGGAGATTTTATTGTAATGTTCTATGAAGACTTTGAGGCTTCGTTGAAAATTGTTGAAGAACTCAGGTCAGAAATTCAAGGCAGTTCGGAAAAATCAGAAGAAATGGTCCAGAATGCAGGTTAGATAAGAGAAGAATCAACTTAATACTGAAAGCCGGAAGTCTATAAAAACTTCCGGCTTTTATCAATTGTAGAGTAAATTTTATTCATAGTTGAACTGCTTGTGGAATAGATTTGTAATAAAAAGGTTCAAACAGTAGTAAAATAAAAAAACCATGTTGACAACTTTTTTTGTGAATGCTATTATTAAACCAACTTTTAGTAAGTAGTTTGTCAAAAAAAATCAAAAAAAATGATTGAGAGAGGGAGAAAAAAATGAAAAAACTGATTGCATTAAGTATGGCTTTTGTCCTTGCTTTATCTTTAGGTGCTTGCGGTGGAACAAACAGTAACTCTAATCAGCCAACTAGCAAACCTGGTGAATCAACCACAGCTCCTGATGAATCAAACAGCACTACTAATCAAGAAACTGCAACTATTGGTGTTAGTATGCCGACTAAAAGCTTGCAGCGTTGGAACCAAGATGGGAAAAACATGGAAAGTAAGCTTAAGGAAGCCGGATATAAGGTTAATATCCAGTATGCCGGAGACAACGATATCCCGACTCAGGTAAACCAGATCGAAAACATGATTACTGAAGGCTGCAAAGTGCTTGTAATTGCGGCGATTGATGGAAGTTCTCTAACAGAAGTTCTCAAAAATGCTAAAGAACAAAATATTTCGGTTATTGCTTATGATAGACTTATTATGAACAGTGATGCTGTTTCCTACTATGCAACGTTTGACAACTTCAAGGTTGGCGTAATGCAGGGACAGTTTATTGAAGAAAAATTAGATCTTAAAAATAAAAAGGATCAGGGTCCTTTCAATGTTGAAATATTTGCAGGTGACTCTGGAGATAACAATGCAAAGTTTTTCTATGATGGCGCAATGAGCGTTCTAAAGCCATATATGGATAGTGGCGTTGTGAATGTTCCTTCCAAACAAACAACTCAGGCAGAGGCAGCTACAGAAAAATGGTTAACAGAAAATGCTCAGTCCCGTATGGACACTATTATCTCTTCTGCAGGTTACAGCCCTAAAGGTACAAAGCTGGATGCAGTATGCTGCTCCAACGATTCCACTGCATTGGGTGTAACTAATGCACTTGTATCCGCTGGATATGCCAGTGATAATATGCCTATTATTACTGGTCAAGATTGCGACAAGCCAAACGTAAAGAACATGATAAAGGGTCTTCAAACTATGTCTGTCTTCAAAGATACTCGTACTTTGGCTGATAAGGTTGTAGGTATGGTTGATGCTATTGTTAAGGGTAGCAAACCTGAAATAAACGACAGAGATACTTATAACAATGGAATTGGAAATGTTCCTTCCTATCTGTGTGCACCTGTAGTAGGAACCGTTGAAAATTATAAAGAATTACTGATTGAAAGCGGTTACTATACGGAAGCAGATATTCAGTAAAATAGACTAAAATTACCAAGTATTGGCGGGCGGCTAAAACCGCCTGCCAATTTTTTCAGCCACTTTCGGAGAAAGAGGCAAAACGAAGGGATGTTACGTCCCAAAGTTATACTCAGGCAGCCTGTCGACTGCCGGACATGCGTTCAGAGAAATTAAAGGGGGATCTTTAGTGGCGAATATATTACTGGAGATGAGAGAAATTACCAAGGCTTTTCCCGGGGTCAAAGCGCTGAACAATGTAAACCTGACAGTAGAAGAGGGCGAGATTCATGCACTAGTTGGAGAAAATGGGGCAGGAAAGTCAACCCTTATGAATGTATTGAGCGGAATCTACCCTTATGGAAGCTATGATGGAGACATTGTTTATAACGGTGAAGTTTGTAAATTTAAAACTATTAAAGATAGTGAACGGTTGGGTATCATTATCATTCACCAGGAATTGGCATTAGTACCGTATCTCACTATTGCAGAAAACATGTTCCTGGGCAATGAGATCGGTAAAAAATATTCCATTGACTGGGATAAAACATATGCGAGATCCGATGAGTTGTTACGTACTATTGGATTGCAAGAAAACAGTCATACCTTGATCAAGGACCTTGGTATTGGTAAGCAACAGTTGGTTGAAATTGCCAAAGCACTAGGCAAAAATGTAAAACTATTGATTCTTGACGAACCTACTGCATCACTCAACGAGAACGACAGCAGAAATCTTTTAAACCTTCTGCTTGAATTTAAAAAGCAGGGTGTAACTTCAATTTTGATTTCCCATAAACTCAATGAAATATCTTATGTAGCTGACAGAATTACTATTCTAAGAGATGGTGCGACTATAGAGACGCTGGTAAAAGGTAAGGACAATATTGATGAAAGCCGTATTGTAAAAGGTATGGTTGGTCGTGAAATCACAGATCGTTACCCAAAGAGAACACCACAAATCAGCGAAATTACTATGGAAGTTTCGGATTGGACTGTATATCATCCGCTGTATTCAGAACGAAAAGTTTGCGACAAGGTCAACTTTAATGTCAGAAAAGGTGAAGTTGTCGGAATAAGCGGACTTATGGGTTCTGGGAGAACTGAACTTGCTAAGAGCATATTTGGTAAAAGCTATGGCACAAATATAAGTGGGACACTCAAAATCAATGGAAAAGAAGTAAAACTAAACACTGTAAGGCAGGCTATCAACGCAAAATTGGCTTATGTTACGGAAGATCGAAAAGGTGACGGGTTAATTTTATCAAACTCTATTCATATTAATAATTCACTAGCTAAGCTGGACAAAATCAGCCGCCATAATGTAATCGACAAAGATAAGGAAATTCTTGTAGCTAAAGAATATAAGGAAAAACTAAACACCAAATGTCCAAGTGTAATGCAGAATGTGGAAAACCTATCTGGAGGTAATCAACAGAAGGTACTTCTTGCAAAATGGATGTTTGCAGACCCGGATATCATGATTCTTGATGAACCTACGAGAGGAATCGATGTAGGTGCAAAATATGAAATTTATATGATCATCAACAGTTTGGTTGCTGAGGGGAAATCCGTTATAATCATCAGTTCTGATCTGACGGAGGTTCTTGGCATGAGCGATCGAATATATGTAATGCATGAAGGTCGAATGATTACTGAATTGCCTATAGAAGAGGCTAGTCAGGAAGTAATCATGTCATGCATAATGAGAGAAAATAACAAAATGGAGAATGGATATGCATAGAATAAGGAGTTTTCTAAAAGAAAACACAATGTTGATTGCATTAATACTGGTAACAATCATGTTTCAAAGTTTGATTCTAGCGAGAGATAAGGGTTCTCTCTTAAATCCGCAAAACGTTTCAAATATTATTGCACAGAACAGTTATGTAGTAATTCTTGCTACAGGAATGCTGCTATGTATTCTTACCGGGGGTAATATTGACCTCTCTGTAGGTTCCATTATGGCTCTTTGTGGAGCTGTGACGGGAACACTCATGATTACTATGAAGGTGGATATGTATTTGGCAATTTTGGTTTGTCTTCTTGTAGGTATAATTATTGGTGCAGTTCAGGGATATTGTATTGCTTACGTTGAAATACCGCCATTTATTGTTACCTTGGGAGGTATGTTGATGTGGAGGGGATTTGCCCAGGTTATTCTCGATGGACAGACCCGATCACCATTTCCAGATTCGTATCTGAAGTATTTCACAAGTTTTCTTTATAAGACGGATAACAACTCACGTTTATTGACAGTTACATTAAGCATTGCTGTAATAATCTGCATCGTATTTACCATGTTGGAGGTTATGGGGAGAGTTAAAAAAATGAAAAAGGGCTATACAGTTGAAAGCATGCCTATTCTTTTGGCAAAACTCACCATTATAAGTGCAGCTATACTGTACTTTTCATACCTACTCGGAAATTATAAAGGATATCCGGTTGTTCTGATCCTTATTGCAGCGGTAGTGCTTGTATACTCATATTATACTAGTAACACCGTTCCAGGCAGATATCTTTATGCAATGGGTGGAAATGCAAAAGCGACGAGACTTTCCGGTGTTAACACCAAGAAGATGATGTTCTTTGCTTACACCAATATGGGATTTCTTTGTGCGATTGCGGCTTTGGTTTGTATAGCTAGATTTAACTCTGCCGCACCTAGCCTTGGTACAGGATATGAGCTCGATGCCATTGGTGCCTGCTTCATAGGTGGTGCATCTGCTTACGGTGGTATAGGTACTGTAGGTGGGGCTGTTATCGGAGCTATATTTATGGGTGTATTGAATAACGGAATGTCTATTCTCGGAGTAGATGCAAACTGGCAGATGGTTGTTAAAGGATTTGTATTGGTAGCTGCAGTAGCCTTTGATGTAATATCAAAGAAAAGGGTAACCACAGTGAAAAAGCAGAAGCCAAACAAAACACAAGTGACAGCTAAACCTATGACTGAATAGTTTTGTTCTAATAAGTTCTGGCACGAGTGACTGTTCAAACTGAAAAATAAGCTTATGAATAGTAATTATATATTATAGGTCGCTGCTGTGAAAAATAGCAGGGGCCTATAGTATTTAGAAACCTATTTGTTTTTGTAAAATTGACTATAATGAAGTATAATATATAACAATATTTTATTTAAGTGAAAAGAGGTTATGAAAATGGTTGATAAGGAACGTGTTAAAGCAGCGGTAAGAGAAATACTATTTGCAATTGGAGAGAATCCTGATCGTGAGGGCTTAATTGAGACACCAGACAGAGTAGCTCGCATGTACGAGGAAATATTTGCCGGGCTCCATCAAGACCCGAAGGAATTGGTAAAGGTATTCCAAGAGGAACATCATGAGGAAATGGTTATGGTAAAGGATATACCCCTTTACTCCGTATGTGAACATCATTTGCTGCCATTTGTAGGAGTGGCACATGTAGTATATATACCAAAAAGAGGCAAAATAATGGGGCTTAGCAAACTCGCGAGGATTGTAGATTTGCTGGCGAAGAAACCACAACTTCAGGAGAGATTAAGTAGTGAAGTTGCAAATGTGATAATGGATACCATTGATCCTTTGGGGGTTGCAGTAGTTGTTGAAGCAGAACATTTATG
>CAYXPB010000050.1:0-22522 GCA_964466645.1 uncultured Acetivibrio sp.
TTCTAAATCGTACAAAGTTATGAAATTTATTTATTTAATTAATTCTCTTAACAAGGGAATCAAAAAAAAATGGAGGCGTATTATGCGTTTAACATTTTTACTTATAGTTGGATGTATCTTCACAGTGAATGCCAACAGTTATTCGCAAAACACCCGCCTTGACATCACGCTAAAGAATGGGACAATCCTGGAACTTATGGAGATGGTAGAGAAACAGAGTGAATTTGTTTTTCTTTATAAGGATGAAGATTTAAATCTTCAAAATAGACTGACTGTCAATATGAAAGAAGCGACAATAGAACAAGTGCTGGCGGAAGGATTTAAAGAACAAAATGTTGCCTGGGATGTATATGACCGTCAGATTGTTTTAAGGAAAGCGATCACTTCGGCTTCTTCAGAAGTGAAAACTATACAACAGCAGCGAACTGTTACCGGGGTGGTTACAGATCAAAAAGGGTTGCCATTGCCCGGGGTTTCTATTATGGTTAAAGGAACTGCAACCGGTACTATAACTGATACGGATGGAAAATTTTTTCTTGCCATTCCTTTGGATGCTGATATTTTACAGTTTTCATTTGTTGGAATGAGAAAACAAGAAGTTGCCATTGAAGGGAGAAACACAATTACTGTAATAATGGAGGAAGAGGCTATTGGATTGGAAGAGGTTGTAGCAGTAGGGTATGGTACACAGAAAAAAATTAATTTAACTGGTGCAATAGACCAAATAGGAGAAGAAACTTTTGCAAATAGACCAATGCCAAATATTTCACGTGCATTGCAAGGATCTATCGCTAATTTAAATATTGATTTTACTGATGGAAAACCAAATAGAACCCCTTCCTATAATATTAGGGGAACTACTTCAATTGGACAAGGAGGTAATGCCTTGGTATTAATAGATGGAGTTGAAGGAGATCCATCTCTTGTGAATCCAAATGACATTGAATCAGTATCAATCTTGAAGGATGCATCTTCTGCAGCAATTTATGGTGCAAGAGGAGCATTTGGAGTAGTACTTATTACCACAAAGTCTCCTGAAAGAGAAAAGTTTAGTATTACATATTCATCTAATTATTCATTAAGAAGATTTACAGAATTCCCCGATTTTGTATCTGATGGTTATACTTGGACAAAAATGTTTTATGATTCATATAATGCTTGGTATGATTATTCAGCTGTTCCTTCTGTTATTAATAAAGGGATGTCTTTTTCTCTTGATTATTTAGAAGAATTAGAACGTCGTGCCCAAAATCCCTCATTGCCAAGAGTTGAAGTAAATCCAACCACTGGAGAATACATGTATTATTATAATACAAATTGGTATGAAGAAATGTACAAAAAGAATATGTATGGCCATGATCAAAACCTAACTTTTTCAGGAGGTAGTGAAAGAGCTAGTTTTTATATAACAGGTAGGTATGTAGATCAACCTGGTATTTTTAGATATAACACAGATACTTATAATATGTATAATTTGAGAGCTAAAGGTTTTCTTAAACTTACAAGTTGGTTAAGTTTTGAGAATAATATATATTACTCAAATATGTTGTACCACGAACCAATTGGTTCAAATGAAACGATGATACAAAGAGGAGTAATGTATGATGCACCTCCTATGGTTCCTTTATTTAATCCTGATGGTACTCTAACGCAAGCATCAGGTTATGGCTTAGGGGCTCATATATTGGGAAAGAACAGATTAGATACAGATAATAAAGTTTTTAATAATAGAATTAGCTTTATTGCTAATATAACAAACAATATAAATTTGAAGGGAGATTTTACCTTACAAAATAAATATTCAGGATCTAAAAGATTACGCTTTGCTACTCCATATAGTAAATATGAAGGGAAAATAGACTATGTTTGGGCTACTACTAATGACATACAAGAAGTAACAAGTAATACAGAATATATCTCATCAAATTTGTATGGTGAGTATGAGAATACAATTAATGCCCATTATTTGAAAATAATGGTTGGAGGTAACTATGAATTATCTACGTATAATAGCATGTCTGTATTCAGGAATGGGTTAATTCATGAAGATGCGGAAAATATCAATTTGGCGTTGGGTCAATCATATTCAATTAGTAGTGGGTATAATCAATGGAATATAGTAGGTGGATTTTATAGATTAAATTATTCATTTAAAGATAGATATTTAATTGAATTTAACGGTCGATATGATGGATCATCAAAATTTCCAAGTGATGAAAGATTTGGCTTTTTCCCGTCATTTTCTGCAGGTTGGAGATTATCCGAAGAGCCTTTTTGGAATATTTCAGAGCAATTTATTACAGATTTAAAAATAAGATATTCATACGGGTCTTTAGGAAATGGTAATATTAGCCCGTATGCCTATAATGAAAAATTCACTATAGGATCAGGTGGTAGGATTTTAAATCAAGGAGATCGTGTACGTTATACACAGAGTCCCACAATTTTACCTGCTGGGTTAACATGGGAAACTTCTACAACACAGAATTTTGGATTAGATATTTCATTTATTAATCATCATTTATTTTTTACAGGAGATATTTATACTAGAAAAACAACGGATATGTTCACTAAAGGTGTGACCTTACCAGCAGTTTTTGGTGCGTCTTCACCAAATGGGAATTATGCTGATTTAGAGACAAAAGGATGGGAACTTAGTTTAAGCTGGAGAAATCAATTTAGATTAAGTTCAAAACCTTTTTCATATGATGTAAGATTTATTTTATCCGATTCTAAAGCTAAAATTTTAAAATATAATAATGAGGAAAAACGGTTAACAGATCATTATCCAGGTAAAGTAATGGGAGAGATATGGGGTTTTGTAACAGGTGGCTTTTTTGAGTCTGAGGAGGAAATAAAGAATTGGGCAGATCAAACTAGTTATAAGTCTTCAGTATCTGGTCAAAGTCTTCCAGGCGATATTAAACTAATGGATCTTAATAATGATGGGGTTATTGATGTTGGAAAAAATACAGTAGATGATCCTGGAGACCGAAAAATAATAGGAAATGATCAGGCTCGTTATAGATTTGGTGTGAATTTGAATTTTGATTGGAATAATTTTTTCTTTAGCAGCTTTTTTCAAGGGGTAGGTAAACAGGATTGGTATCCTGATAATAATTGTGCAACTTTTTGGGGCATGTATGTTGCTCAATATGCTGATATTCCTTCTTATCAATTAGACAAGATATGGTCAGAGGATAATAGGGATGCTTATTTTCCTAGATTGAGAGCTTATATAGCCTTAAGTCATATATTGAGGCAGCCACAAACAAAATATTTGCAAAATGCAGCTTATATTCGCTTGAAAAACATTCAATTTG
Source organism: uncultured Acetivibrio sp. (assembly GCA_964466645.1). GTDB lineage: Bacteria > Bacillota > Clostridia > Acetivibrionales > Acetivibrionaceae > Acetivibrio. Next base: position 3,324 of record CAYXPB010000050.1, read on the forward strand.
GATATAGTTTACCTAAAATAATTTCTTCCAAAATTTCAGCAGACAAAGTAAGAATTTATTTTTCAGGTGAAAATTTGTGGACCTATTCTCCCCTCTATAAACTTATAGGAAGCCACGTAGATGTTGAGAATATCAGGGCATCAGATATTACCTGGGGAAGTACTTCGGGAGGTGGTTTTAACTACCCTATGTTGAAGAGTTTTACTTTAGGTTTAGATATTACCTTTTAATTAATTTGATTAAAAAATTATTATACGGTGATGTATATTAAAATAGAAGACATTGAAGAATAATTTAAAAATATTAAAATGAAGAAATTAATTTTATTTATGGTTCCCTTATTCATTGTTTGCTGTGAAAAATTAGAACAGGAACCAAAGGATGTTATGACGAAACAAGCTGTATTTAATACAGAAAGCGGGATTGACCTTTATATAAATTCTTTTTATACTATAGTTCCTGATGCTTCAGTTTATTTCCCTCTTGATCGTGAAGGAGTTGGTGGGGTTGATGTTATGGCCGATTATTTGGCTAAAAGAGATATCCCTGATTTTATAAAACCAGGTGCATATGGACCTATGCAAAGCACAGGTTGGACATGGACTTATTTAAGGAATGTCAATTATTTTATTGACAATATTAAATTATCTAATTTAGCAGAACCCAAAAAAATGAATTATATTGGAATAGCCCGGTTTTTTCGAGCGTGGTTTTATTTCGAAAAGGTAAAAAGATTTGGAGATGTTCCATGGATTGGAAAAGCATTGGATGTTGCCGATCCTGAACTTTTTAATGGAAGGGACAGTAGGGTATTAGTTATGGATTCAGTTTTAGCAGACATTGACTTTGCCTGTCAAAACATAAGTCTCGTTAGTGATCCTTCAAGAACTTTAATTACTAAATATGTTGCTCTTGCATTAAAATCAAGGATTTGCCTTTTCGAAGGTACTTTTAGAAAATATCACGATGAAAATAATCTACAAGGTTCTGCTAATTATTGGCTTACAGAGGCTGCTAATGCAGCTAAAATCATAATGGATGAAGCAAGTTTTTCCTTAAACCAAGGTGAGGAAGGATATAGAAACTTATTTATAAGCCCATCACCAGTGTCAACAGAGGTTATATTGGCTACTTTATATAGTAAAAGCCTTGGCCTATTACATGCTGGTAACTGGTACATGGTAAGCCCATCTTATGGATGCCGAGGAAGTTTAATACGCACATTTATCAATACATATTTAAATATTGATGGGACTCCATTTACCGATAATCCGGATTATAGTACCATGACTTTTCAAGAGGAAACAAAAGATAGGGATTTACGTTTGAAACAAACTATTAAAACAAAGGGTTATGGACGTATTAATAAAGGATCTTTTCAAACATCTCCTCCTCTTTTTTCATATACATATACCGGTTATCAGCTGATTAAATGGACAATGGACGATGTTGCCTATGATGATGGAACTAATAATGATAATGCCATAATAGCATTTAGATATGCAGAAGTATTACTGAATTATGCAGAAGCAAAAGCTGAGTTGGGTACACTGACAGACGAAGATTGGAAGAATACTATTGGAGCAATTAGGCAAAGGGCTGGTATTACAGGTGGGATATCAAATAAACCAACAACGATTGATAGTTATATTCAACAACATTATTTCCCTGAAATATCTGATCCTGTGATTCTTGAAATCAGACGGGAACGTGGTATTGAATTAGTTTTGGAAGGATTTCGTTTTTATGATTTAGTACGATGGAAAAAAGGAAAACTATTAGAGATGGAGTGGAATGGGATGTATGTTACTGAAATAGAGAAGTATATTGATCTTGATGAAGATGGTAGAGATGATGTTTATTTTTATTCTGGTACAGCCCCAGAAGAAAGTGTTGCCGGAGTAACTTATGTTAATGTTTCACCAATACTTAGTGATGGCCAAGTTAATCCTTTTCAACTAATAAATGGGGACCATGGTGAAATTAAATGGCTTCATAACATTCAAAAAAAGTGGGAAGATAAATATTATTTATATCCAATTCCTGAAGCGGACAGGTTAGTTAATCCGGAACTTGGACAAAATCCAGGATGGTAAAATAATTTAGTTTTTTAATATTATGGGAGGCTGACAGTAACGCCTCCCTTGAAATTTTCAATTTTTTTAATTTAAAATGATGGAAAGAAGAAAATTTTTATACTGTACAACTATGATAGCTAGTATGCCTCGCTTTATTGCCTTTTGTGGAAATAAAACAACTAAGCTTGATAAAGAAAGTTCGAAGAATATTTTAGTAGGTATAATCACAAAAGCAGATAATCCGGAAGAAGATCTAAAAATTGTTAGGGATCTTGGTTTTCCTACTTGTCAGATTCGAATTCCACAACATAATTATACATTTGAATTAGCAGAAAGAATATCTACATCATTTAAAAAATTTAATATTAAGCCTTCTTCACTTTCAACAAGTGGGCCAGGTCCTTGTAAATATAATTTTCTTGATGGGCCTTCATTATGTGGTCTTGTTCCTCGTGAGTATAGGGCTGCCCGTGTAGAACGATTAATTCAGGCTATAGATTTTTGTAAAGCTGCTGGGATTCCAGATGTAATTTCACATTTTGGTTATATTCCGGAAAATCCTAAAGATATTTTATATATTGAGTTCGTTGATACATTAAAATCTTTAACAGAATATGCATTTAAGCAGGATATTAATATTTTGTTTGAATCTGGAACAGAAACTCCTGTTACTACCCTTCGTACTATTAAAGATGTTGGGGCTGAAAATCTTCTAATTAATTATGACACTGCTAATTTTGTAATGTATGGTAAAGCCAATCCTGTCGATGGTTTGAAGATTGTTGGTAAGTATGTTAGATCTTTTCACGCAAAAGATGGAATTTATCCAACAGACCCCTATCAATTAGGTAAAGAGGTGCCAATTCCTACTGGAGAGGTGAATTTTCCGTTAATTATTTCTTATCTTAAAAAGATGGATTTTAAAGGTAATATTATAATTGAATGTGAAATGCCTCAACGCACTGACGAATATCTTTTAAAAACGAAAGAGTATCTAGAAAATCTTATTAATATTTAAAATATACAGTTAAGAAGATGTGATAGTTAAAAATCTTTTTTAATTCTTCAAAGGAATTTTAATTGAATATGAAGATTTTGATAAGATGCTTTTACAATAAGATTTATTTAAAATGGCTGATAAATTAAAAGAATACAAAGTGGATTAAATTGATTTTTTTGAAAATAAATATGAAATATTATGAATAGTGTATCAAGAAGAAAATTTATAAAAAATGCTGGTACGATGACTGCAGGTTTGACTATTGTATCTAGTAATGTGTTAGGTAAAAAATTTGGTCATACTGCGCCAAGTGATAAACTTAATATTGCTGGGGTTGGAATTGGGGGTCATGGGTTTTATAATCTTACACAAATGAAAACTGAGAATATAGTTGCTTTATGTGATGTTGATTGGGATTTTGCAAAAAAAGCTTTTGATAATTTTCCAGATGCAAAGCGCTATAAAGATTGGCGTGTAATGTTGGATGAATTTGGGAAGCATATTGATGCAATTGTGGTAGCAACTCCTGATCATACACATGCTATAATTTCAGCACATGCTATTACAATGAGCAAACATTGTTTTACTCAAAAACCACTTACTCATTCTGTTTATGAATCAAGATTGCTTACAAAATTGGCAAGAAAATACAAAGTTGCTACTCAGATGGGAAATCAAGGTAATTCTGGGAAATGGCCCAGGCAGGTTGCAGAATGGATTCAATCAGGAATAATCGGAGATGTTTATGAAGTGCATTGTTGGTCTACAAGTCGTTCATGGCCCCAATCAATGGAAAACCCTGAAGGTGGAATAAGAATTCCTAAAAATCTTGATTGGGATTTATGGATTGGACCTGCTAAGAAACGTCCATTTGATAAAATATATGTGCCAAGATATTGGAGGGGTTTTTGGGATTTTGGTACTGGGAGCTTAGGTGATACAGGTCCTCATGTAATGGATCCAGTATGGTGGGCATTGGATTTGAAATATCCGATTCGGATATCTACAAGTTCAACGTTATTTAATATTTATTCACCACCAGATGGACAAGTTGTAAAATATATTTTTCCTGAAAGACCTCCAAAGGAGAAAATTAAGATGCCTGAACTGACATTGTTTTGGTATGATGGAGGTTTATTACCACCTCGGCCTGAAGAATTAAGGGATGGAGAAATGATGGGAGATAATAACGGAGGTATTATATTTATAGGTACAAGAGGAAAAATTATGACAGACTGTTATGGTACAAATCCAATTTTATTGCCAAAATCAGCCATGAATAATTTTAAAGAACCTGAACCGATTATTCCTCGAATTGAAGGGAGCAAGGATACTGTATGGGGTGATAGTTCACATTACCAGGATTGGATAAGAGCCTGTAAAGAATCTTCAGAGAACAGAATAGAGTCCTCATCAAATTTTCAATTTTCCGGGCCATTTAATGAGATGGTACTCTTGGGAGTTACAGCAGTCAGATTAGGTGGATTACATGGATTACATCGAGAGTTATTATGGAATGGTGAGGACATGGAATTTACTAATATATCTGAAAATGATAAAATCAAGATTCCCAATGAAAATTATGTGTACAACGACGAGACTCTACGTTTTGGTAGACAATTTGCTGAATTTAATGCAAAAGAGATGGCTAAAGAATGGATTAAGCATACTTATGAAAATGGTTTTAGTTTGCCTGATATGCCAAAAGATTAATTGAATCATTATCATATTTAGTGAAAATTTTGATTTATGGGTTATATTAAAAAGAATGTTGCTTTTATATTGATTGTATGCGGCATTTCATGCACTCAAAAACAAAGTCAAACAAACGCTGAAAATTTAGGATGGAAAATATCTATGAAGTCCTATACTTTTCGCTTATTTACGGTAATAGAAGCCTTAGAAAAGACTCATGCTCTGGGAATTAAATATATTGAAATGTCTTCTAATCAAAAGGTTGGTGGTGATATAGGGGAAGATAAATTTAATTATAAACTTACTCATGAGCAACGAGAAAAGTTGAAAAAAATTGCTAAGGCAAATGGAGTGAAGATTGTTTCTACATCAATGGGTGTACCTAATACTACGGAATGGGAAAAAATTTTTTTATTCGCGAAAGATATGGATATGGAGTATATTACTGCCGAACCTGCTCCAAAAGATTGGGATTTAGTAGAAAAATTAGCAATAAAATTTAATATCAAAGTTGCTTGTCATAATCATCCAAGCGAAAAATCTTATTGGAAACCTGGAATCCTTTTATATCAAATACAAAATAGAAGTAAATTGTTAGGTGCATGTTGTGATATAGGTCATTATAAAAGAATGGATTTAGATCCAGTTAAGTGTTTACAGAAATTATCTGGCAGAATTATCGCTTTAGATTTTAAAGACATAGCGATAGATTCAACAAATTATACATTTGAAGATGTTGTTATTGGGCAGGGACTTATAGATATAAAGGGGGTTATGAAAGAATTAAAAGCTCAAAATTTTCAAGGTTATTTCACTATTGAGTACGAAGCAAACTGGGAGAATAATATTTGTTACATAAAAGAATCGATTGAGTATTTTAATCAGGTTGCTGATGAAATTTGGGATTCTACAACAAGAAATTGAGATTGCATTTGATATTTGGTTTTTTGCATTATAGTAATTTATCTGCCTTATTAAGTTACTTAATATTGTGAGTATAAATTAATAACTTTTTAAAATGAGAAGATATTTTTTTATATAATTTTAGTTTAATAGGGTTGCTTGCGAATTTGCAGAGAATAGTTATATGAAATTTTATAATTATGTTAATCCTTGATTTCTAAATTATTATACATAATAACCTTAATTTGAAAACAGAATTAGTATAAATTGGTAAATTGATTTTTTAAAGTTTATGAAAGTTAATATTATAGATCTTTTAATAATAATTATTTATATAATTGTTATAATAGGTTATGGAATTTGGAAATCTAGAAATGTAAAAGATAATGCCGGCTTTCTAGTTGCTGGTCGGGCTTTGAATATATTCATGCTCGTTACAGCATTAGTTATGACTGAATTCAATACTGCAACTATGGTCGGTTATTCCAGTTTTGGTTACCAAGCTGGTTTTTATCCACAATTAATGTTAGTGGCTACTCTTTTAGGATTTATGAGCTATACTTTTATCGTTGCAAAAAGATGGAAACGAATAGATTCAACTTCTCTTATTGAATTTTTTGAACTAAGGTATGGTAAAAGTTTTAGAATATTGACCACTTTTATGACTATTTTTCTTTTACTATTTTTTTCTCCAGCTTATCTTAGAGCTATTGGAATAATTTTTTCAACTTGTCTCGGAATTTCTCTATCGTCTATGGTGGTGATAATTTCAGTTACAGTGCTACTTTTTAGTGTTGTAGGTGGGCTAACCGCTGTAGTACACACTAATATATTATCATTCATTATAACTCTAATTATTTTGCCTTTGGTCTGGTATTATGCACGATTGCACTCAATGGATATAGGAGGACCAATGATGATATTTCCCGAGAAATATCTTTGTATGAATCCTGTTGGGATGTGGAATGATCCAATAGTTCCATTCAGTCTTATTTTGTCAACTTGGTTTTTAAAATTTTTTGTTTATATGCAATCTCCATGGTATGCTCAATTAATGACTTCTGCCAAAAATGAGAAGGTTGCGCATATAAGTATGGGTATAGGTACGCTTTTTATTGTATTGTTTTATGGGATTTCTTTTCAAATTTCAGCTTATGCTAAAGTTGGATTTCCTGATTTAAGCGATCCCCAACTCGGGATACCAATGGTTATCAATTATTGGGTACCAGTTGGGTTCAGCGGTATTATGCTTGCTGCAGTTTTTGCGATAGGTCAGACTACTATAGGTACTGTGTGGAATAATATAGTTTCAATTGCTTCTAATGATATTTATAAAAGGATTTTTAATCCTTCTATATCAGATAATATGTTATTGCGTTTCTCACGCATTTCAACTATAATGATTGCATTATTTACAATAATTGTATCAGTTACTATTGTGGACCAGGTAATTCATGTTCTTTTTGTTGGAAATATTATTATGGCTTCTTTGTTTTTTCCTACTCTGGGAGGATTTTTGTGGTGGAAAACAGGTGAAAAGGCAGTATGGATTACTACTATTGGTTCAATTTTAGCTGGTTTTTTTTCTATAATGTTAATCAATAAATCAGGGAATTATGATATTAATGACTGGATGTTCCTTTATTATGTTATAATATATCCAATTGTAGTAATGATTGGAATAGTAATCTCAAATATTGAAAAACCTACAGAAAATTTTTTGGCTAAAAAAGTTCGATTTTTTGAAAAAATGGGCGCACCTTGGTTTGGAAGGAAAGCTTATTTTGAATACATAAAAACAAAATGAATAATAGATACTATTCTTTAAAACTATTTTAAATGAAAAATAAGAATGAAATTACTGCTTGGCATAGATTTCGGTACCGGTGGTTGTAAGATAACAGTCATTAATACTGATGGTAATGTATTGGCTGAAGCATCGCGGGAATATCTTACTTATCACCTAAGGCCTTTCTATAGTGAGCAGGATCCTGCGGATTGGTTTCCAGCTCTTATTAATTGTTTGCAAGAGGTCAATCAAAAAGAGAAGATTGATTTTAAAAGGATCGTTTCTATTGCATTGGATGCCTCTACCCATAATGCTGTTCTTTTAGATAAAGAGATGAAAGTTATTCGTCCCACTATTATGTGGACTGATCAGCGCAGTGTCCGGGAGGTTGAATATCTTGAAAAAGGATGGGGGGAAGATATTTTTCGTATCGCTTACCAGAAAGTTGCACCAACCTGGACCCTCCCACAACTGCTTTGGATAAAAAATAATGAACCGGAGAATTACAAACGAATCTATAAGATTATGTTTGTCAAGGATTATGTCCGTTATTTGCTAACAGGCAGCTGGGAGACTGATTATATAGATGCCCAGGGTACTCTGTTTTTTGATTTTGAAAACTCAATGTGGTCACCGGAACTATGCCGGCTTATTGAATTACCGATTGAGGTACTTCCACCTATATGTAAGCCGACTGACATAACAGGAACTATAACTAAAGAAGCTTCTGAGAAGACAGGTTTACCTGCAGGGATACCTGTTGTTTGCGGTACTTCGGATTCTGCAGTTGAAGATTATGGCTCGGGGGCTATTGAGCCCGGCCAATGTATAATAAAGCTTGCCACAGCAGGTAATGTTAATGTTATGACCGCTGGTGCTTTTCCCAGTGAGAGGACATTAACCTATTCCCATGTAGTTCCCGGAGTGTGTTATACTGTGGCAGCTACTAATACTGCAGCATCTGCAATACGTTGGTTCAGGGATAATTTCAGTGGTGAAGAGATTTCCGGGGTTTTGGGTAGCAGCAAAAATGCATATCAACAAATGGAGGACATTGCAGGATTAGTACCTGCCGGATCACAGGGTCTGTTTTTTCATCCTTATCTTTTGGGAGAGCGATCACCTTACTGGGATTCTGATCTCAGGGCAAGTTTTGTAGGTTTATCAATGTTACATAGCAAAGGTCATTTAATACGGTCAGTAATGGAGGGAGTGGCTTTTTCGCTTAAAGATTGTTATAGGCTCATTGAAGAATTGAATCTAACCACAACTGAATTTATTCTTATCGGTGGAGGTGCCAAGAGTGAATTATGGTCGCAGATTATCTGTGATGTATTTGGCAAAAAAGTAATCAAACCTTTGGTAACAGATGCCTCTTTTGGATCGGCACTTTTAGCTGGTGTTGGTGCAGGAGTTTATAAGGATGTAAAAGATGCTGTTAAGAGATGTGTTAAAATTAAAAAACAATATTATCCCGATAGTTTCACTCATAGCATGTATAAAGTTTTTTTTGGATATTATAGAAGTATCCATGACAATTTGCAGGAGATTTATCGGGATTTAAACAAATATTTATCAAAATCTAATTTATAATGGAGTTATTACAAAATTCTTACATGTTTGACATGATCCTGTTTGAATTGCAGGATGTTGTTGGGAAAGATTATGTATCTACCAGAGAATCGGACAAAGAGGTTTACTCAATTGATTATTTTTGGGTTCCTGAAATGTGGCATGATCGACAGAAAGGCAGGAATATAAAGCGGTCTGTGGCCGACTTTATTGTGCTTCCCGCTAATGCATTAGAGATATCTAAAGTTATTAAAATAGCCAATAACTATAAGATTTCCGTAACTACTTGGGGAGGCGGCAGTGGCTCACAGGGTGGGGCTTTATCTGTATTTGGAGGTATAGTCCTTGATACTAAGCGCCTGGACAAAATTTACAATATTGATGAACAGTCAATGACTGTAGAGGTGGGTGCCGGAATAATTAATCAGAATCTTGAATGGGAACTTGAACAAAAAGGATTCTCTACGATGCATGATCCCGCATCATCAAGATGCGCCACTGTGGGTGGTTTTATTGCACATCGAGGGACAGGAGTATTATCTACAAAGTATGGCAAAATTGAGGATATGATAGTAAATATGGAAGTGGTGCTTCCATCGGGAGAAATAGTTAACACTCTTCCTGTTCCCAAAACTGCTTGTGGTCCTGATCTTAATCAAATATTCATTGGATCCGAGGGTACCCTAGGTGTTATTACAAAGGTAACTTTAACTATTCATCGTCTTCCTAAGGCAAGAAAGTTTAGGGCATTTGTATTTAAAGATCTTAGCACAGGGTTGCGTGTGGGGCAGCGACTTATGAATAGTAATTTACGTCCTTCGGTTATTCGGCTTTATAATGAAAGCGAAACAAAAGAGCTTATAAAAAAGGTATTGGGCATTGAGAAACAGGGAGCTTATATGGTTTATGGTTTTGACGGTGAAGAAGAGTTTGTTGACCTTGAAATGAAATATGCTAAAGCCATTGCTGATGAGGTAGAAGGTGAAGATCTTGGAACGGAGCTTGGAGAGGAGTGGTGGAAAAACCGTTATAAATTTTTCTTTCCGCCATATACGTATCGATTACCTCAATGTTTTGGAACTTTGGACACAGTAGCTACTTTTAGTAAGATTGAAGGTGTGTTCAATGCAATGAAGGAGGTTATTGAGATTAATTATCCGATGGCTAGGTTTATCGGTCATTTTTCACATTGGTTTCACTGGGGTTGTATGTTATATGCACGTTTTATTATTGATAATCCGCTGGAAGATCCTCATGAGTTACTATACCTTCACAATAAGATATGGAATGATGGTTTGAGAGCTGCAATAAAGGCAGGCGGCGTGTTGAATGAGCATCATGGTATTGGGTTAAAACTTAGCAGGCTGACTCCGGAGTTGTACGGAAATGCATTTAAAATAATAAGAAGTTTAAAAAGATCACTTGATCCAAATGGAATTATGAATCCGGGTAAGATGGGATTAGGAAGATAATTGAATTAAGAATAAATAACATGAATAAAGTAAAAGGAGAAATGGCAAAAATTACGCAAAATAATATTGATACTATAGCAGCTTGCAGGTACTGTCCTATGTGTCGGCAGTCATGTCCTTCGGAATTTATAAGCTACAGGGAATCAGATGCCCCGAGAGGCCGTGCAATATTATTGTACAATATATATAAAGGAGGAAAGGAATATGACCGTACGGCAATAGAAGCTGTTTATAATTGTTTTTTATGTATGTCGTGCAGAAGCTGGTGCGAGGGTTATAATGCGGGTGGTTATGATATACCTGAATTGATAAAATTTGCAAGAAGAGATATTGTAGAGAAAGGATTGGTATTAAAGATCATTGAGCAATTAAAAACATTTTTAGTTGAAAATAATAATAGTTTCGGGCTTGATAGCAGTAAAGAATTTACTGCACAACAAAAGGGAAAGGGAATAGGTGATGTTTTGTATCTTTTGGGCGAAGGTGCAAATTATAAAAATAAGGAGATAGCTGAGGCTGTTATTAGTATCTTAGATAAGGCAGGTATAAATTACACGTTGCTAAAAAATGAGCCTACCAGTGGCAAGATCTTGGATTTACTGGGCTACCGTAATGAGGCACTGAAAAAAGCAAAAGTACTTGCTGGGGAAATTAAAGCTACTGGATGTAAAACTGTTGTTGTTTCGGATCCTTTGGATTATGATGCATTTATGAAGGACTATCTGGATTGGGGCATAAACCTTGAAGGAATTAAGGTTATGCATGTTTCTCAGTATATTGAGAAACTGATCAAGATAGGTAAGTTAAAAGTAAAGCTTTCAAGTACAAAGGTTACTCTTGTCGACTCTGAATATCTAGGCCGCAGCAATGGAGTATGGGATTCTCCCAGACAGGTAATAAAATCGGTTGCAGGTGATAACTATGTTGAGATGCAATGGCACCATGATTATCTGCAACCTGCCGGAGAAGCTGCTTTTACCTTTGATGATAAAATTTTTACTCGAGGAGAAGAATTAGGAAAGAAGATCAGTCAGAAAGCTGAAGAGGCCGGTGCAGAGGTGATAGTGACACTTTCAGCTACTGCAAAGAAAAACATTTCTTCAACTACAGATATACATGTAGTGGATATTGCCGAATATATTTGGAATTTGATATACAAGTAAAGTTGATAAATTATTATAAAAAATTTAGACATGGAACTATTTAAAAAATACAAACCAGGATATGGAAAACAATCGGTTATTACTTCTGGGGAGGGCAATTTAAAAAAAAGTGTCTTTGATTTATTAAAACTAAAGGCAGGAGATATATATTCCGGAAATACAGGAAGTTTTGAGTCTGCATTTGTGATTTTATCTGGTACCTGCAGTATAACGGGTTCAGGTTTTAAGTTTGAAAAAATAGGCACTCGCAAGGACGTTTTTTCAGGGAAACCGGCTGCAGTTTTCTTGCCATGTCAGACTTTATATGACGTAAATGCTTTGACAGAAGTAGAAATAGGTATCTGTTCTGCTGAATCTGATTTAAAATCAGAACCGGTTTTAGTGAGTCCAGAAAAAGTAACCGAATTAAATCTAGGCGTATTAAACTGGAGCAGAAAAGCATATTTTATAATCGATCAGTCTATTAAGTCACAAAACCTGTTTGTAGGTGAAACTCTTCTTGGCCCCGGGAAATGGGCTTTCCCACCGCATAGGCATGATAATGACAATTATCCTGAAGAGATAGATATGGAGGAGATATACCATTTTAGGGTAAACCCACAATCCGGTTTTGGGATTCAGATTTCTTATACAGATGACAAGTCAAGGGATGATGCCTACTTAATAAGGAATGGGGATACTGTAATTTTACCTGACGGTTACCATCCGGTAGCTGCTTCCCCGGTTGATTCATTGTATTTGTTATGGTTTATGGCAGGTGAGAAACGGTATTTTTTATCAAGGCCTGATGATAATTACAATTGGGTAAATAGATGTGAAAATTTTTTAAAAAATAAATAATTGAAAAAATGATGAACATTAAGGACCTGAATATACAAATATTTGCTGATGGTGCAGATATCAAAGAAATGAAGAAGATATATGAAAAGGGTATTGTATCGGGTTTTACAACTAATCCTTATTTTTTAAGATTAGCGGGAGTTACAAATTATGAAAATTTTGCGAAAGAAACAATTGCAGCTATACCAGATCTTCCTTTATCATTTGAAGTAATTTCAGATGATATGGAGTCTATGGAAAAAGAAGCTCGAAAAGTTGCTTCATGGGGGCAAAATATTTATGTAAAAATTCCTGTTATAAATACTAAAAAGGAGTCAACAGCTTCATTAATTAGAAAATTGTCATTTGAAGGTATGAAGTTGAATATTACAGCCATATTTACAGTGGAACAAGTTGAAACGGTCGTTAATGCATTATCTCCCAATACAGAGAGTTTTATATCTGTTTTTGCAGGTAGGATAGGAGAAACAGGAGTAGATCCAGTACCTATTGTCATGAAATCAGCAAAGGTTATTGAAACAAAACCGCTTCCAAAAGCTAAATTATTGTGGGCCAGTACTCGTGAAGTATTTAATATTTTCGAAGCTGAGAGATGTGGATGTAAGATCATTACAGTAGCTAATGATATACTTGCGAAATTGGATATGGTAGGAATAAGTTTAGAACAAGCGTCTCTTGATACTGTAATGAATTTTTATGAATGTGCACAAAAGTCTGGATACAAGCTCCTGTAAGTTAAGATGTTCTTTATTGGGACTGAAGAAAGTATTTTATAAGTAAATATATTAATAAACCTGTTTTTGTTGTGTTAATAATTTTATAATTAGAAGTTAAATACAATTGTATAGAATGAAAAATAGTAACAATGAAATGGAATAAAGTAGATAATTATGGAAAGATGAGCCGTGTAGGGGCCGAACGACTTTTTAATGTTATTTATCATAGGCTTATTTTAGGGCAATCTGCAAATATTGGTATGGCAACAGGGATTACAATGATAAAACTATATGCTATACTTGCAGGAATGCTTAATCAATCAAAATTAGATCTTTCTAAATTATCAACCTTTAACCTTGATGAATATCTGGATAATGATGGAGGTAATCTTAGCCAAGAACATTTTTTAAGTTATCGAAGGTATATGAAAGAACATTTTTATGATTTGCTTGATCCGATTTTACATTTTAACTTAAAAAATATATTTTTTCCAGATTCTTATAATCCAAAAGCATATGATTATTTGATTGAAGAGATAGGTGGCATTGATATACAATTGCTAGGTATAGGATTTAATGGACATATTGGGTTTAATGAACCTATTGATGAGAATAAGATTTCTAAAGAAAATTTTGTATCATTACCTTCACGCATTGTAGACCTCGATCAAACGACGATACTGACTAATGCAAAATTAACTGCAGGGAATGATTCTAAAATGATTCCTCGTCAAGCAGTTACATTAGGAATGTCATCCATACTTAAAGCAAAAAAAATTGTTTTATTGGCATGTTTTAGAGAGCAAGTCCAACCTTTAAGAAATATAAAATCCGGTGTTATAACATCAGAACTGCCAGCATCTTTCCTGTTAAATCATAATGATACTGAAATTATTTATACTCGCGATAAAATATGGCTGTGAATTTTGTTGAATAGAATTCTAAAATAAAATTATTTGTATATTATTTTAATTTAGAAAGTTTTATGTGATTTCAGCTGGGAAAATTTGAATATTTTTTTGTTCACACTCAATTCATTTTTAAAGGGAACATAATTTATTTATGAATGGTACAATCTTGTTCGCATTTCTTTTTATAACAATTGAAAAGATATCATTTTGATCAAAATCAAATTATTTTTGATAGAAACAAAGCAGAGATACATAATTGAAAAAATAAATTTTCTGGTAATATAATGAAAGTTAAATTTAGATATGGAAAGAAAGAGATAAAATTAAAGGTTCCTGATAATAGTAAAATATATAAGTCCAGGTATGGTGAACGAACTAAATCTGTTTATGAGTTATTGATGGATTCACTTTTTAACCCGGTAGGTTGTCTGTCAATTAAAAAACAGTTAAATAAAAGAAAAAATGGACCTGTTGTGATTGTAGTATCTGATATTACTCGTCCAGTGTCTTATAGGCTTTTTCTACAGCAGTTGCTAGATTATCTAATTAACGAAGGTGGCAGAAAGGAAGAGATAACAATCCTTATTGTTTCAAGTATGCATCGGGTGTTTTCTATGTATGAGAAGTTGTTCATGTTTGGTGAAGATATTGCAACCAGTTATAGAATTATAGACTATGATGCAGTAAATGAGGTTGATTTAGTAAGAATTAAGGGAATAAGTTGATCAGGCTCTTAAGTAAAATCGAACAGACATTATGCAGAAGCTAGATTTCGGATATTGACTGGACTAGTAGAACTTTATTTTATGGCAGGTTTTTCGGGAGGAAGGAAAACAATGTGCCCGGGATTGACATTTTTGGACACGATAAGGATGTTTTACGGATACGAGTTCCTTAGACATCTTAATGCATCGATTAGAAGAAAACCTTTTGCATATCGAGGCTAGATCAATAGTCAGATTATGTCCTTCGGACTTTTTAATAAATATTGTGCTAGATCAGAATAAGCAGGTTAATTCAATAATATCGGAAGAACAGTTCATTTTTTACGAAGAGGCAATAAAGTATGTGAAAGAGAGAAGTTTTGTATTTGTTGATTCGCTTGTTGATGTAGCAGTGACTTCGTCAGGAGAATATCCCCTTGATGATACATTTTATCAGTGTGTTAAAGGATTTGTCACATGTCTTCCGCGATAAGAAAACAAGGAGAGATCATTGCTTTTGGCAACTGTGGCGAAGAGATTGGTAGTTTTGAATATGCGTCTTTAATGAAAAAATATTCCTTTAAATATAATGATTTTTTACGGGATATCAAAAGTGGAAAATTTCATATAAAGGATCAGTGGGAATTATAGATGCATATTCGAGCCATTAAGAACACAGGTATTCTCAATCTTCATTTTTTCACAACAGGAATTTCTGGAGACGAGCTTGCATTGTTATCAGTTGTGCCCAATGCTGTATCGGAAGATAATCTGGTTTATTCCATTCAGAAACAGATCGATTTGGCTGTTGCATTAGGCAAGACAATGGCAATTTTTCCAGAAGAGCCTTATTATTCTTCAGTAGAGATAAAGAATGTTAGAATGTAAAAAATTTCCATTAGGTTGTTTATTTGAAATTTATAATTTGTTAGGGGAAAGTGAAATATAAAATTTAATAATTAGCATCATTTAATAAATCAAGTTTGCTCTTCCTTTGAATTAAAACAGAGTAAAACTAAAGTTGCAATTTAAAATTGTTAGTTTGATCATATGCAAAAGAAAATCATTACAACATTATTATTGACTTTGTTCTCAATGCTCGAAATTTATGCAGTGGAATACCCTCTTATATCTAATGTTTTGGGAAGGGTAAAAACAAGCTCGCTTGACGGGAGATGGCAAATAATCGTTGATCCTTATGAAAGAGGCTCCTATGATTATCATAGTAATCCTTTGAAAATCGGATTTGAGACAGGCAATCTTTTTTCTGATTTAAAAATGTTAAAGGTTCCTGGAGATTGGAATACTCAAAAAATGGAATTGCTATATTATGAAGGAGTAATATGGTATCGTAAATGTTTTTTTTACGATAAAGGAGAACAAAGTAGAGTATTTATTCATTTTGGAGCTATAAATTATATGGCTGAGGTTTATCTTAATGGACTGAATTTAGGTTCTCATATTGGTGGTTTTACTCCATTTAATTTTGAGGTCACTAAGATTTTGAAAAGTGGGAATAATGATCTTGTGATAAAGGTTGATAATAGACCTATGTCTATTGGTGTACCGGCATTGATGTATGACTGGTGGAATTTTGGAGGAATTACCCGTTCTGTCACTCTTATTGAAACTTCATCAATCTTTGTCAGAGATTATTTGATTTGTCTTGATAAGAAAGATAAAGAAATTATTTCGGGATATGTGCAGCTTGATGGTAAGGATACGAAATTGTCTTTGAGAATAGAAATTCCGGAATTGAAAATTAGCAATGAAATTACAATAGATAAAAATGGATATGGTGAATTTAATATTAAAGCAGAACCTGAATATTGGTCAGTAGAAAATCCTAAATTATATACAGTTAAGATAGTTACAAAAACAGATATTGTTACTGATAAAATTGGTTTTCGGACGATTGAGACATCAGGCAAAAAACTTTTTTTGAACGGGAAAGAAATATTTCTTAGAGGTATAAATATTCATGCACATCTTTATGGTAGGAGTGCCTCTTTGAAAGAGGACGCTGCTTGTATGCTTGGTTGGGCAAAAGATTTGGGATGTAATTTCGTTCGTTTGTCTCATTATCCACATAGTGAAGAGATGATAAGGTTGGCAGAAGAGATGGGTATTATGGTTTGGGAAGAAATTCCTGTTTATTGGGCAATGCAGTGGGATAATAATAATACATATAAAAATGCTGAATCTCAGCTCAATGCTATAATTATCCGCGATAAAAATAGGACAAATGTAATTATTTGGTCAATAGCAAATGAAACACCTATAAGAAAAGATAGACTGAAGTTTTTAATACGTCTGGCAAATAGGACACGTAAGTTAGATGATCAGAGACTTTTAGGTGCTGCGTTACTTCCCGATGAGATTGAACCTAATCTTTGGACAATAACTGATGAATTAGCTGACATTATTGATGTTATTGGATTTAACCAATACGTTGGTTGGTTTAATGGGACTTCTGATAAGTGCGATAGCACAGAATGGATTCTTGATAAAGATAAACCATATATAATGACTGAATTTGGTAGTTCTGCTCCTTATGGCCGACACGGTGCAAAAACAGAAAGGTATACAGAAGAATACCAGGAGTATTATTATCAAAAAACTATAGAAATGATCCAAAGAATGGTAGGTTTATCAGGTGTTTGTCCATGGAATCTTACCGAACATAGGTCTCCCCGATTAATTTCTCCTAATGTTGAAGATGGATATAGTAGAGCTGGACTTATCTCAAACAAAGGTCAGCGAAAGAAAGCCTTTTTTGTGATGAAAAAGTATTATAAGAAATTTTAATAGGAAATAGTTTAGATGTATTGTTAAAAGTTTTTTGATTTGTCTTTTTTTAATTGCTTTTGTAAAAATATATCTTGCAAATTATTTTTTCAAAAATTTGAAATTCAAATTATAAATTCTGTAATTATTTTTATAGTTGATTTAAATAACGTTTTCAATAAATTAAAAAGGTTATTAACAAATAAATTTTATAGACTTTATGGATAGTAAATATTATATAAAAAATATCATAAATCATGATACAACAATAAAAAATCAAATTTTATGTATAAGTGATAATATAATATCAGATATTATTCCGTGGGATATCAAAAATAAAAAAAATTGTTTCTGTTATGCAATTCCGGGATTTATTGATATACATACTCATGGAGGAATGGGATATGAATTGATGGATAATTCGTTTGATGCATTAAATTGTATAAACTTGTTTTATTTACAAAATGGGACGACAACTTATATTGCATCAACATTAACTGCAGACTTAGCCCAAATTGATTCTGTTTTAAGAACAACATCTGATTTTATGGAAGTTAATAAACAATTGGAAAAAAGGGGATTACAGGCAAAACTATTAGGAATTCATTTGGAAGGGCCATGGTTGTCTAAAAATAACTTAGGAGCACAAAATCCTGATTATTGCATTGTTCCTGGAAAAGAAAGCCTTGAATTGATTTTAAAGTTTAAGAATATAATTAAAATGGTAACATTTTCGTATCATACTTTAGAATCGGAGAAGCTCTTAGAGTTACTCGTTGAGGAAAAGATTGTACCAGCTTGTGGACACGATGATTCGTATGATGAAAGGATTTTACATGGATTTAGAAAAGGTATAAAGGTGATAACCCATATATGGTGTGCATCGTCCACATTTCATAAGCGGGTAGGATTAAGATATTTGGGATTGACAGAAATGGGTTTGATGACAGATGGAATAAAAGTAGAAGTTATTGCAGATGGAAAGCATATAACAAAATATTTTTGGAAATTTATTAAACATAATAAGAAATATGAAGATATTTTAATTGTTTCTGATTCTATTAGATGTGCTGGAATGACTGCAGACCCTAAAATTGTATATAAGCTTGGTGAGGTTAATATAATTATTGATGATGGGGTTGCGTGGTTGGAAGATAAAACTATGTTTGCTGGAAGTATTGCAACAATGTACTCAAGCTTTAAAAGGCTTGTTGAACTTTGGAACGTATCCTTAAATGAGGCTGTTAAAATAACATCTTACAATCAGTCTGTTCTTTTTGACATTATTGAAAAAGTTGGTGAAATTAAAGTTGGGAAAATTGCTGATATTATACTGCTTGACGAGGATTTAAACATTCAGAAAGTTATTAAATCAGGGAAAGAGGTTAACATTTAAGAATAGTTATAATTTTAAGCCTATATTAATTTTGGTTGAGTTAATCTTTTATGTTATTACTAAATAAAGAAAAAAACAAAAACAAAAAGAATTTTTAAACGACACTCCCCCATAAAGTGTGTAAAATGAACTCTGTCTAAACAAAAAGATTGTTATACTTGTAAAGATAGAGA
>CAYXPB010000051.1:0-17495 GCA_964466645.1 uncultured Acetivibrio sp.
GTTGAAATAAGTGTGGTGGTCTCGGACATGCCGTAGCCTTCATCTAGGTATATCCCCGTAGTTTTGTACCAAGATAGGGCTGTTTCATAATTAAGGGGAGCCGCAGCTACAAAGGCCGCTTTAAGCCTCTTAAGCGAATCATGTAACGCTTCATATCTTAAAAGCTGCTGATAATGAGTTGGCACTCCAAAAATATGTGTTATATTTTCAACCTTTATGGCATTGGTAATTTTTATAGGCTGAAATGATCTCAAAAATACGATAGCCGATTTTCCGTTCAATGAAGGAACTAAAATGGACACCGAGCCGAACCCGTGGGAAAATGGAACAAAACATAGTATCCTGTCATCCTTTGTATAACGATACATTGAAATGTTGCTTTTTTCTATGAATGTAAATATACATCCCGTTGTCAGCATTACTCCCTTTGGTGTTGATGTTGAACCTGATGTATATAACAACATGCAAAGTTCATTTTCTCTGTAGCTGTAAAATTCTTCTTCCTCATACTCAAAGTTCTGCATCTCAATTTCAAATTCATTAACATTAATAATATTACATTGTACCTTTTCAGGCAACTCTACGTCATTACTCTTTAGATGTGTGAATAGACCTTTTGCTTCAGAGTCTTCAATATAATATAGTACTTCATTAGCTTTATACAAAGGGTCTACTAGACATATAACACCACCAATATATTGAATTCCTAATAAAATAACTGCCGCTTCTACACTATTGTATAAATGGGTAGCTATTACATCTCCACTCTTATAACCCTTTGCTTTTAAAAAACCTGCTGTCTTTTTTACTTCTTCAATAAGCTCTCTATATGTAAGCCTCTTTCCAGTTTCAGCATCGATAAGTGCTTCAAGTTCTAAATCCTTATCCTTTGTATCAAACAACAATTCACAATAGTTCATAGAAAATATCTCCTCCAAAAAAAATCAATTTCGCAATTTAGGCTATATTAAAAATGCAGAAAAAATAAAAGTAAATTCTAATATTTAAATATCATACCGCCGCTGCTAGCACCCGCTCCATGTGCTTGCATCATAACCATATCTCCTCTTTTTAACCGCCCTGAAACAATAAGCTCATCCAATATTAAAGGACTCATTGCAGAAACAGTATTGCCGTACTTATAAAACAAACTTTCACTTTTCTCTTTTGGAATGTTCAAAGCTTTAAGCTGAGCCTCCCATATCTTGGTTGATTGATCCGAGGTTACAAAATAGTCTATATTTTCCATTGTCAGACCGGTCTCTTTGAGAAGTTTTTCTGCTATAATTTTTGCGTATTCTGCAGAGCTATTAAAAACTACGTTACCATCAGTTATTCGCATAAAGAAAACATTTGGTTCTAGAGTTTTCATACCTTCTCTTAAAAATTCAGTACCAAAAGTAACTTTTGCATTATCATACAAAAAGTGATTGGTAAGTAAGTAAGAAGCCATAAAACTCTTTATTTCCGAATAACTTATAAGCATCGCCACAATTGCATCACCAAACAAGAATACAGTTTTAGGATCAGGTTTTCTCCATAGACGGCTGCATTTAGCCATTACACTGCCTCCTAAAACGAGTACATAATCATCTCCTGTAGCAATATAACGTATAGCAAGATCCATTGCATGCATAAAACCACTGCATGCAGAGCAAATATCAAATGCAGGTATTCCTTTTTTTGCATTAAGCTTTTTTAATAATCCTATAGAATTTGCAGGGACCTGATAATCCCCGAACAATTTCGTAAAAATTACCCGGTCAACCATATCTATACTAACATTAGCTCTTTCAAGACATTGGCTCGCCGCATCCATCATAAGGTCTTCTACTTTTTCACCAAAGTCGCTCCATCTTCTCTCTTTTATTCCTAATGAATACTGAACCGCTCTATCTGTTGCAATTATATTATAGTCATTTATGATATCTTGGTTTGTAACAACACTCTTAGGTAGTCCGACCCCCGTAGAAACAATTCTAGCAAACCTGTCAATATTGAGAGGTCTTATTTCAGGAAACTTAACTTCTCTATCCATTTTTCCTCCACTCAAGGCATAAGGATGATTCCAAAAAAATAACTAGTCAATTGCCATTTCAAAAACTTGGTTTACATTTTTTGCGTAGCAAAATAATGTTCTTCTGTTTAGAAGTTTTTAAGCTTACATGATGGGCTTTGTGACCTAAATATCGTATATTTTATTTTTTGAAATGGCCTAGTGCCTTAATTTTAATAAGCTATAATTTTATTTAGTTCTGCATATTGTCCATTATGAGGTTTACCAGATTCTTCATAACAAACAATTCCGAATCACCTTCAATCATGGGTATAGAAAAAGTCTCCGAAAACCTAAAACCCAGTTCAACAAGAGCAATAGAATCCGCACACAAATCATCAACAAGATTTGTTCCTACATCTACTTCATTTTCCTCCACATTTAAATATTCCACTACAATTTCTTTTACTTTTTCAAAAACTTCTTTTTTATTCATTTCAATATTCAACCTCCTAAAATAATTGTTTTGTAACTAAACTTTATATAAAATGCCACCACCGCTTATACCTTCTCCATGCGATATCAGCATTATATTCATACCTTTTTGAATTTGACCTGTGGCAAACCCATTGTCTAAAAGTAAAGGTAACATTGCAGACATGGTGTTTCCATGATCCTTTATGAGTGAAAGACTTTTATGTTCCCCCACTCCTAAAGTGTCTAGTGTAAGCTCCCAGATTTTCCGATTGTTTTCAGTTACAAGTACTAAATCTATATCCTCAATCTTAAGTCCACTTTCTAAAAATAAATTTCTTGCCACAGCAAGTACTGCTTCTCTATAAAAAGCTTCCGCCTCTTTCCAATTACCTACACTATATGTATCAAAAACTGAAGCCATCTGTTCTTCGATTACAATTGTGCCCTTCTTATCAATCAGTGTTAATGGTGTTATGGATGTGGTTAACTCATAAAACTCATAATTTGAATAAAAATAACTTGCTAAAATATGTGGTTGCTCTGAGTAACCTACCAAAATTGATGCTGCTGCATCACCGAAAAGAAACGTAACCCTTGGGTCAGTTTTGCTTATCATTTTGCTGCTGATTCCACCTGATGATATAAGAATATTTTCATCTCCAGTACTAATAAACCTTGCAGCTGCATCAAAAGCATACAGAAAAGAAGATATTCCTCCTTCAATATCAAAGGCATGTGTTGCAGTGCTGCTCCCGAGCTTACGTTGCAAATTACTTGCAGTCATAGGCAATAGATTATCACCATAATACTTATTAACAATAAGCCTTGACAAATCATCTACTTTAATCCCACACTGCTTAAGGCACTTATCAGCTGAGATCATCAAAAGATCACTATCCGACTGATTATCTTCTGCAATAAACCTTGACTCGACCCCTATGGCCTTTGTAATAAAAGAAGACTTAAACTGCAGACCATATTTTCTGATAATTTCCTCATTATCAATGGACTTTTCTGGCCTGTAAGATGCCGTAGATTTGATCTTACAATAGCGATTTATATTTTTCCTTTTGTTTTCAGGAAAATAACGCTCTGAGTTTTTCATACTATCTCCCCCAAAAATATATGTTAGGTGATTCCTAAAAAATAACTGGTCAATGGGTGTTTCAAAAAAGCTGATTTACATTTTTTGCACTGCAAAATAATGTTCCTCTGTTTGAAAGCTTTTAAGCTTTCATGATTGGGTTGAAACTATATACATTAACTAATAAATTTTTTTGAAACACCTTATACTACAAATCAAACTATAATTTATAAATTAGTTTGCTGAAAATAACCATTAAATCCTACTTCATTTTTCTTGAAAGTCATATAACCATAAACGCTTAACAAATCTTGGATCTAATTTAGATTATTTCCAGTATTCATTTTATACGTATGATTTACATATTTCAACAGTTTTTTTACATTAATTTTTTCTAAAATATACTAAGGTGGTTTAATATGGAGTTTTTAGTTAAAGGTAAATTAAGGTGGTTCCAAAAATACTATACAAAAAACTTCTAAAAAACTTGATTTACATTTTTTGCATAGCAAAATAAGTTTATCTGTTTAGAAGCATTTAGTCTTCCTGATGTGCTTTTGAGACTTAAATGATGTATATGTTATTTTCCGAAATGGAATAAGCAGACATTTATGTTACGACTAGATATTTAACTATGAAAGTATCTAATAAATATAAACCCTACTTTCTAATTGTAAAACGAATTAATGATATGAGTTTGTACAAACGGCAAGAATATCGTACGTTTTAATTTTACTATACAAAACATTCTTTAAGTTAGGTTATAATTTAACAATTATATGTCGGCTTTGCTGTCTTCGTTAATGGATTACCTTTTGTATCTTAAATTATGGTATTAGTCCTAATTTGCATTACTCTTAAAGACTTTGTAAAGAGCAATGTTTTCCTTTATATTACACTCCATAATCTTTTTAAGTCCTTTTTACAATAAATCACCCCATATAACGACTGAATAAAATCTTAGAAAATCTAGCCCCTTCATTTTTGCCACTTTGACTTCATTCGAAAGTGGCAAAATAAAAGCTCCGGGGCATCTTGTCACTACTTTTTTTACATTTTTTATTATATCATACTTTTTCAAAAAAGAACATTATTGTTTAATATTCTACAATATACGTTTTATTATATTAGGCAATTTCAAAAAAAATTCATTAGTCAATATATACATAGGAACATTATTTTGCGGTGCAAAAAATGCAAACTTACTCAGGAAATTGAACATTTCCTTCAAGAATGTACGCTGGGCGGGTGTCTCCCGAAATAGGAATACTATCAAGCGTATCAGTGAGAACATATCCCCTGATATCTGTAAACCTTATTTTAGGTGTTGTAGAATCCACATTTTCCACAAGGAAGTGATTCCAATGCATTTTTTTCATATCAACCCAGGTATTATTTGTATAACATTCCATCTTAAGTACAGGATATCGATGATTTCTAACTTGAACTGCAAGCCAAGATGTAGTGCTGCCTTCCTTAATGCGGTAAGAGACATTTCCAGTTATGGGTGCTGCAACAATGTGCCATTTAATATCTATTTTTCCCTTTTCCATCTCATCAATTTTACCAAAAGATGTCGGACATAAATCTAATGCGCCAGGAGCTCCTTCGGGGTATAAATCTGTTACATATACCATTGTAGTACCCTTTTCTCCTGTAACTTCAAGATAAGCACCGGCTAAAGCTGCCTGTATACCATAACAATTATAATCTTCAGGGTTTAATGCCGTGATTTCCATATCTAAGGGTATAGGATCTAGAAGAGCAGATCCACCCGAATATCCCGAACCGGTAAAAGTTGCATAACTTGAACGCTCTTTATCCCAATCGGGATATGCACTTTCAGAAGGTATTGCTATAGTTGTTGGTGTAGTTATTGGTGTAGTTATTGGTGTAGAATTAATTTTAGGCAACTTATCGATTTTTCCAAGCAAAAAACTTCTCATAAATCCAAAATCTATACTGTTTATCTCATTATCTCCGTTTACATCAGCTGCCCATAAGCCGTCAGTTCCCGGAAAATCATCACTAATTCCCAACAAGTACATCCTTATATGTGCATAATCTACACTATTTACTTCACCATCGCCATTAACATCTCCAACAATAGCTTGGCCTTCTTTTGAGAATACATTTAAAAATGAAAGTTGTACAAAAGTCGATAAAATGATAAAACATAAAATTCTTTTAATATTCACAATTAACCCCCCCAAATAATAACACTTTTTAATTTAATTTGAAAACAATATTATAACATATTTCTAAACCTTAATGTCCACCACCAGAGAATTCATCTATAAACAGAACCTAGCTTTATCCCTTTCAATCCTGTTAGCTTTTTCTCAAAACTTATGGGACCAATTGTAAATTCAGTATTATCAAAACTAACTGGAAGTTTGCCATCGTAATAATAATTCTGACCGCTAACATTATCAATCACTTTTATATTTTTTAATGTACAGGGTTCACCTTGTATATGATCAATAAATGTAACATACAAATTCCCCTTTACACTGTCAAATCTATCATATAATTCACTAATATCAAATACAAAGGTCGCATCACATGCATTGCCGGTTCCATCGTAACTAGACCTTACATGTGTAGGACAATTTAAAATATCAAATTGATAAAATGAAACAGGTTTGTTTTGATTATAATCTGAATAACCAAATACTGCTGCAATTTCATATTTATTTGAATGATTTAGCGTATACTCAATCATAAGCTTTGGTTCAGATGGTTCCTTCGGACATATCCAATGTAGTTTATTTCTGGAGTTTATAGCATTTCTACGCTCTGTTACAGGACAATCTGGTACTGACGATACCTTGTTCAAAGTATCATATTAAAGCCATATAAAACTAGCATTTGAATAGAAGTCAAACTTATCGCAACTGTAAATCTCCCATCATCATTTCCCCAAGAATTAGCTATCTTAAAAGCTCCTTTTTCGCCGTTATCAACTATGCCGTTTCCATTTATATCAACCCAAATGTTGTCGTTATATGCTACTAATGTCCTAACATGACCGTCCATGCCAGTTATCTGTGTATCTGTAATGTGGGCAATAAATTGATTTATAAATTCATTATTATCGCTAATTTGTTATATTATTCCCCCATCTAAACTCATATAAATATTTACAGCATTTTTTCTTTTAGTATACCATATTTTATGATAACCATCAATTAATTCCAACAGCTATGGATACATATTCTAAAAGCAAACCATATTACGGAATGAGCCGAAGCTCCAAGCCTAATATAATGTAATCTCGCTACGGATCGAATACTTTAAGTCCACTAACCACTCAATCTTTATGTACCCCAATTCAAAGATGAAAAACTCCTCACTATTGAAAATCAAGAGCAAGGAGTTATAAGTAGTATTATTTGGATTTTGGAGAATTCTCATCTAAGAAGTTATAAAACTATTTTCTTCCTAGAAATCAAATATGTCTCTAAATCTTATTTACCGGAAAATCATCTATCATACCTAGCAAATACATTCTGAAGTATGCAAGGTCAATCGAATTTATCTCACCGTCTCCTGACAAATCTGCGATTTCATCTGAAACACTAAACTTCTTAATAAAACCAAGAAGATACTTTCTTAATAAAGCCATATCTATAGAGTTAATGTTTTTATCACCATTTAGATCTCCATACAATACATCCGGTGTTGGAGTAGGTTCAGGTGAACCAAAGTTTACAGGAGCTTCTCCATAAACCAACTCTGATTTATACGTAAGTGTGATTTTATTGTTTTCCGTAAAGACTTCTGCAAGAGGTTCATAGGAATAGTCATTTGACTGTTTGTAGGAACCGACTTCATCATTTGCAATTCTAATGGCTATCTCTCCAGTATTTGCTCCTGCTCCTATTACTCCAGCGTCTTCAGTAAAACTTATTTCCAAATACCTATCAATATTTAGGTCATTTTCATTACATTTTATGAATTCCCCTTTTACATTCTCACTCGAAATATGGGCAAAATCACAGGAAAAAGCAGGTTCAGCTACCGAGTCAGCTGAAAACCAGTATTGTGCCTTTACATCCGAAAGGTTTATCGGTTTTTTGCCGTCGTTTTGAATTTTTAAAATTGCCCTTATATCCGACACAGCATCAGCAGAGTTTAAACACTTGTATAATACCTTTAAGGAAATGTTATCAGGCACAGGTGTTGAAGTGTTATTAGGGTCATTAGTCGGTGTAGGCGTTACCGAAACCTTTTCTGGTTCTTCACCAAACACCAGTTGATCATCTATGTACAAAGGTACCTTTTTTGTTATTGTATAATCGTCTTCTAAACCTTCTCTACTGTAGTCGTTTTTAGGATCCCAATTCCCTTTAAAATTTGGGTCTTGAGCCGCAACGAGAGCAAACTGCAATTCACGGGCAGCATAAACTTGTTTACCGTCCCAATCAAATTCAATGTAGTATGTACCGTTATCATCATACTTAATTGGTCCTGAGTATTTTGCTTTTCCATCATAACACTTTTCATTTTCATCATAGTAAACTTCCATTTCAACATCGTCAATAGACTGTCCTGCATTAAGCAATTCATTTATATTGAAATAATAACGTGCCTTCATTCCTGTCTCATAATGAGGAGGATATGCACTTTCATTGTGAATACGGATAGTTATCTGTGATCTTTCATTATTTTCCTGGCTGATACTTACCTTACCTTCCACAAAGAACTCTAAAGGACGTTCTTCCTTAGGAGGAAAATTCTCTACAGGCTTATGACCTTCTCCATAGTATGCATAAAGTCCTGCACAAGCTCCTACAAAAGCTGCATTATAGTCGATAGCTACTTCATTATATATATAATCCGAGGTTACATCATTATGAAAGTCATCAGCGTCCGGACCCCCAACAAGAGCCCCCCATAAAATATGTACCTGCTCTTCAGGGTCATCCATACTGAGAGTTTTAGATCCGTGGGATGCACGATGGTGAGGGTGTGAAGCTCCATCAGAGGCATAACCAACAATATATGCTCTCTCCATAGGGTTATTGCCCATTATGTATTCCATTTGAGACTTTGCCCAATCAGCAAAAGCTCCATTACCTGTCTCCTTTTTATAAACCATGGCACAAAGCTGTGCAGCTGTATTATACCTCGCAGATCCATACGAATTTAACATGCTAAAGCCCGCTGGTGTCTTTGAAAGGGTATTGGTATCCGTTTTATCTTCACGAGCAACTCCCGACCAGTATTCTAAATTCCACCTAAAAATATACCACTCTCTTTCGGTATTAGTTATTGGAGCAAGTTTTGCAAACACACCACCCCAAACAGTATCCCAACAGTGAACCCAAATATTCTGCCATCCGTTACCAGTATCAACAATAATTTTTTTCATATAGCCAGTATAATTACCGCTTTCATCTGTTGCCACTATATGTTCAATATATTTATCTTCTCCTGTAGCTATATTGAGCCAAACAGCCGCCCAGGACATTTCATCATCATCATAAAAAGATGTATAAAAACCACCTGAGTAACCAAGTCCTCTATATTCTCTCGCAAACTCATATAGAGCTAAAGCTGTGTCCAAACACTTCTCGGCGTATTCAGGGTCCTCATCTTTAAAATTTAAATAGTTTATAGCAAGGGCCGCTGCAGCACCTGCACATTGGTCACTTGCTGGATTCTCCGCAGTAGCAAAGTATGCGGGTCTTTCAAGGCCCTCATAAATTATCGGATTTTGAAGTTCTGGAGGATTCCAGTAATCATGGTCTACATCACCTTCTCCTACCTGATAACAGAAAGCAATTACCTTTCCGTCCTTATCTCTAAATGTCGATCTAAGTAAATAATCATTAAACCATCTTAGGATATCCTTTACATGCTCTTCTTCTCCAACTTTTACATATGCGTCTTTAAACTCATAATATCCCCAACCTACAGTAGACGCAGCATATGTCTGTGGAAGACCGAACTTGACATGGTCACCGGCATCATGCATACCTCCGCTTAAATCAAGCGTACCATTTCCATCCGGATCAAGTATGGACTTGTATTCGTCAATAAAGCTCTGAGTAAGGTCGGTGCCCTTAAAAGTTTCTGTCATAGGAATTAATGGAACTTCTTTATCCTCCACATGACAATCACCGCGCCATTCAAGACGTCCGTCGGCTATCCCCGGTCCACATTTGTTGGCATCATAGAAATAAAGTGAAAGCTGAAGTGCTTTTGCAAAATTGTACTCCGGCGCGGCATTAACTCTTGATGGAATAGTCATGGCTACACTAATCAAAACAGCGATACTAAGAAAAGCACTTAAGCTTCTCTTGAAAAATACTTTTTCTATCATAAATTTCGATCCTCCTGATACTAAAATTTTTTATATAAAATTTGTAGAAATCTAACCAATTTCAATATATTAATTCGTACGTCAGTTGAAATATTGTTCCGATTTAATAAAAATAGAATGTTGAAAAATATTGCTGAATAGAAAGGTGTATTGACGAATATTTATTTTACTACATCTTATAATATAAGTATAAATCAAATACCTCCATAAAACAACATCTCAATATTCAAAAACTAAGGACTTGCATATAATAATACGCAAATCCTTAGTATAGATCAGTTATAGAGATTGCTATTTCCATACCCCGTATAAGAAATAACATAAATTGATTTTTTGTAATTTCTTATCCTCTAAGTACAGCCTTAATTTCTAAATAGCATATCATTAATTGTGTGGTTTTAAGCTTACAAATTCATCAGCTTTCAATCGGAAATTTACGTATAATTCCAAGCATATATTGCCTCATATAAGCAAAATCTATGGAGTTAAACTCACCATTTCCGTCTAAATCACCAGCTTCAGAACCCTTTTCATAAGTAAACTCTTTAATCATACCAAGCAAACGCTTCCTCATAGCTGCAAAATCTAATGAGTTTACTTCCTCGTCACCATTTACATCTCCATAGATGTAATCAGAAGGTTCTGGTGTCGATGTCACAATAGGTGTCGGTGTCAAAACAGGTGTGGTTTCAACGGGTTCTCCACCTGACGGATCCTTTCCTGAAACCAAAACACCATCTTTGTAAACTGGAATAGCTTCAATGTTTTCATAGGTATCACTCATACCTTTATAAGAAAAATCATTTGAAGAATCCCATAGTTCATTTTCGTAATAGTAAATAGCAAACTGTACGTAAGTTCTGGCATATACCGGGTTTGGGAAGGTAATTTCCACATAGTAAATGTTCTTTTCCTCATCCCATGGCTTAAGTGCAGATATTTCAGCCTCAGCTGGAGAATAATACACTTTTGTTATAAATTTATCCATATCAATACTTTCCGAGGAGTATTCCGACAAATCAATAAAATACTTGCAGGATAATCCAGGTTCATACTGCGGAGGCGATGTAATAATATTATAAAAATTAAGATCAACTGTGACACCGGTGGAATCTTCTTCATATATTTTGGCGTCTGAATAATATACAGTCGGCTCACCTTCAATACCTGGGGTATCACCAGGCATTTGTTCTTCTCCAAAATATTTAGACATACCTGCTAGTGCTCCAACAATCCCTGCATTATAGTCCAACCCGGTCTCTGAATATACATACTCATCTACCTCATCATGATATTCGTCATTAATATCGGCACCTCCCACAAGAGCACCATATAAAATATGCCTTTGAGGTGATAACTTTGTTTCATCGGCTGGAGGGCCTTCTAGCCTTCCGCTTGAAGCCCTGTGGTGAGGAAATTGAGGATAATTATCCCCAAAACCAACCATATAGGACATATTATTTGGGTTATCTCCAAGTATGTAATCTATTTGACTCTTTGCGAAGTCAAGACACTTCTTGTCACCGGTTTCCTTATAGTAGACAAGCTGAACCATACTCTCTGCTGCTGGATATTTGCATACTCCCCAGCTATCTAAGAATCTTATGCCTCCAGGAGAAGATTTCAATCTACTCTGCCAGTAATCCAAATGGTCTTCAGCAATTTCTTTATATAAGGGATTAGGTGAAAGTGTAGCAAGCTTGATAAATACACCAGTCAAAACATAGTCCCAACACTGGGTCCAATTGTCATTAAACGAGTTTCCTGCACCGTCGCCAATCCTTTTCTCAACCATCAGTTTGTCCACGTTTTCCATATAGGTATTATCTCCAGTAGCAACATAAAGCCATATAGAACCCCACATAAGTTCATCAAGATAATCCCTAGGAAGATAATAGCTTTGTGCTTTACTGTTTCCCCTATAGGTCATTCCAAAGGTATAAAGATCCTTTGCATAGGTCAAACATTTTTCTGCATATTCCAAATCCCTGTCTTTATAATTTATATACATAAGCGCCAATGCAGCTGCAGAATCACCTGCGACATCTGAACCTGGATTTTCAGGTGTTGCAACATAATAAGTAGGCCTATCATAGGTCTGAAGCTCAGGAGGCCCCCAGTATTGGTGATCCACATCACCATCACCACATTGGTAGTAAAATTTGTTTTCTTCCGGATAGCATTTCATAAAGTAATCACAAAAGTGCTTTAAAATATTGAGCATATACTCATCTTGACCCTTTTCTATAAATACATCCGAGAATTCATAGTACGCCCAAGCAAGTGTTGAAGCCGATGCACATTGAGGCAAACCAAACTTAACATGGTCTCCACAGTCGTGAAACCCTCCTGTCAAGTCAAGTCCTACATCTTTTCCATCATCAATATGACAAGGACCACGCCATTTTATTCTGTTATTCCCTGCATCCGGTCCGCACCAGTTTGCCTCATAGAACAAAATAGATTTAGCAAAGGCATCAACATAGTTAAAATCATTCTCCTTAGCTATAGCTGATTGCGGTATTATACTTATTAGACAAAAAGCTATCAATATTAGTCCACTTATTCTCTTCATAATTATCCCCCCTTATAAAGATTTTATTTTGCCTAAGAGATACTGCCTCATTAATGCAAAGTCAATGGAATTTACAGTCTCATCTTTATTTACGTCAGCCACGTTACTGTAAATCTCATCATCTAAATCAGTAAGACCTAACAAATACATTCTCATAATAGCAAAGTCAATGGAATCAACATTGCCACTAGAGTTTAGATCACCTATAAGGTAGCTGATAACAACTGGTTCTACGCCGAATTTAAGCTCACCCTTTACATACGCTGTAATGTTTTGGTTATCCCCAAACTCATCCATATCAACGTTTGTAGAGTAGTCGTTTGACTTATCATATGTCGATGCGCATTCTATTCTGAAAGGTATGTTTCCTGTACTTCCCCCCGGTGCAATCTTACCCGCATCCTCTGTAAATGTCATTTCTAAATACGTGTCGGCAGTTGAAACAGGATTGTCTATACTATAAAAATCACCCTTTACATTTTCTGTTCCGATAACGGCATATTCACATACAAAAGAATTTTGCTCGTTTCCGTCGTTTGTAAACCAATATCTGATCTTTAAGTCAGATAGATTTACAGCAGTAGTTCCGGTATTCTTTATGCTTACTGTAGATCTTATTGTGTTTGTAGTCTCGTCTTGTAATCCGACCTTATATAACACATCAATTGAAGCATTATTTACCGGAGTCACATTCGGATCATTTGTCGGAGTAGGTGTCGGCTGTAATTTAGGAGGCTCTTCCCCATAAACCTTAACTCCATCTAAATACACAGGCACATTTTTATTTATTGTATATTCTTTAGTTACATTTTCTAAACTATAGTCATTAGATGAATCCCAATGAGTCAAGTAATTTGGATCCTGTTTTGCTCTGAACGAAATTTGCAGTTCCCTGTCTCCGTATATTTCCTTTCCGCTCCAATCGAACTCATAATAGTAAGTTCCTGCATCATCCCATTTGGAAGGACCTCTAAATTCAATAGGCTCCTGCTGCATAGAAATTTGCTCATCATATTCTACAGAAAATATCAAATCATCTATATCTTGGCCGGCTTCTATAAATTCACTTATGTTAAAGAAATACCTTACCATCATTCCTGTTTCATAATGCGGCGGTTGGCTGGATTCATTATGTATTTTCAAAACAACTTGAGTACTGTCCTCTGTTTCCCTTGCCAATTTTGTCTCACAGTAGTAATCGTCAGTTTTAGGCTCTAGATGCGGGAAATTAGGTATTGGCTCATGTCCCTCACCGTAGTATAGGTACAATCCTGCACAGGCACCAACAAAGGCAGCATTATAATCGATTGTAACTTCATTATACGCATACTCAGTAGTTGAATCTATATGATAGTCATATAAATCCGGACCACCGGAAAGTGCACCCCATAAAATATGCCTGTGTTCCTCTGGATCATTCATACTATTTGTTTTTGAGCCATGTGCTGCTCTATGGTGTGGATGTTGTGCATAAGGCAAACCCTTTTCATAACCATAACCAACAATATAAGAATATCCCATAGGATTCCTTCCCATTATGTATTCCATTGCACCCTTTGCCCATTCGCCAAAATCTGTTCTTTCCGGATTGTTTTTCATATATACAAGTGCCGATAATTGAGCGGCTGTATTATAACGGGCAGATCCCCAACCGTTTATCATTGCATAACCGGCAGGTGATGTTTTGTAATAATTTGTGTCCTTAGGGTCTTTATGTTTGCATTCACCACCAGACAAAAACTCCACATTCCAGCTTGCAATAAAATCATATAACTCATTTTCAGGGAATAACTGATTAAGCTTTAAAAATGCTCCTCCCCATACTGCATCCCAACAATGTACCCATGAATTATACCAAATATTCTGTTTGAAATTGTCGGGTATTATCCTACTCATGTATCCTATGTATTTTCCCGATTCATCCACAGCCATTATATCATCTATATATGCCATATCCCCAGTACACTCATAGAGCCATACCGCTGCCCAAGCCAGTTCATCTTCATCATAATCTGATGTATAGTAACCGTCACCTTGATGCTTGCCCCTGTATTTCTTAGCAAAATCATACATTGCCTCTGCAACAGTGAGGCATTTATCAGCATATTCCGGGTCCTCCTCCTTGAAATTCATATATGAGGTACAAAGTGCCGCAGCAGTACTTGCACACACATCACTTCCAGGAGCATCGTAAGTCGCAAAATCTGCGGGTCTTGAATTAGTAAAGTTTTCAGGATATAGTTCTGGAGGTCCCCAGTAACAATGATCCTCGTCTCCTTCGCCAACCATGTAGCAAAAAGCTATCATCTCACCATTTTCATCAAGAAAAGAGCAGCGTAAAAACGTATCGGTAAAGTGCCTCAAAAGACCAATCATATGCTCTTCTTCGCCTATTGCCTTGTAGCCTTCTCTGAATTCATTAAAACCCCATCCAAGGGTACCTGCCGAATAGCTTTGTGGAAGACCAAAACGAACATGGTCTCCTGCATCGTGAAACCCTCCATGTACATCAACTGTGCCGTCTCCATCGGGATCAATTATATCTCTATACTTTTCTAAAAACTCAGCAGAAAGTGATGTCCTTTCTAGTGGTATAGCTGTATCTATTTCATGGCACGATCCCCTCCACTCAAGTTTCCCGAGTTGGTCAATAGCTGATTCTGGACCACACAATTCTGAATCGTAGAAATAGATTGACTTCTGCAAAGCTTCAGCAAAATTGAAATAACTGTAGTCCTCCCAGCCTTCAGCTGGCGCCCAACCTTCAGGTGGCACATCTGCTAATACTGTGCTTGCAGGAAAAAGTTGTACTATCAAAAGACTTGCGACGCAAAAATTTGACAGCCTTCTTAACCCCTTCCTAAACCTTTCTTTTGAAACATTATACATTTTTCAAACACCTCCAAAATAATTAAAAAACAAACTTTTATATAAGGCCATTTCAAAATTTAACCTAAATAATATTTAAGGCATTAATCCTATCCTGGAAGCTTAAAAGCTTCCAGGATGAGAATATTATTTTGCTATGCAAAAAATGATACTCAGATTTTTTGAAATGGCGATTAACCAGTTATTTTTTTTAAAATCACCTAAATTCAATATAAAACTTTTTAAAAAGATTTCTTTATACCAAGGAGATACAGTCTCATCATTGCAAAATCGATTGAATTAACGGTCTCATCTTTATTAACATCCGCTTTGGTATAAGTCTCCTCATTAAAATCAGTATTACCTAGCAAATACTTTCTCACCATTGCAAAATCGATTGCATCAACTTCTCCATTGTCGTTTAAATCACCAATAATAATATCTTTACCGGTATCAATTGCAAGCGCCTCAAGCCCATATTTCAAAACATCATTTACATAACCAGTAATTTTGTCATTCTCTTCGAGATTTTTTGCTATTTTCGAATTAAACGAGTAGTCATTAGTTTGGTCATAATCTGACGCGCTTTCTATTCTGAACGATATTGTACCTGTACTTGCCCCCGGTGATAGTTTACCTGCCTTATTGGTGAAGGATATATCACAATATGAGTCTGCAAGAGATACTGGGTTCTCAATATTAAAGAATTCTCCGGTCACATTTTCTGTTCCATAAGCTGAATATTCGCATGTAAATACGCTGTCCTCGTTTCCTTCACTTGTAAACCAGTAGCGAACCTTTAAGTCTGATAAATCTATAGGTACAATTCCAGTATTCTTAATTTCAATTGTTGACCTTACAGTATTTTGGGTAGAAGCATCGCCGCTCCCACACCTATACAACACCTTAATTGAAGCATCCGCCTCGTAATCTGTATCCGGGCCTTTTGTAGGAGAAGGATTAGGTCCAAGCTTAGGAGGTTCTTCTCCGAAAACTTTTACCCCATCTAAATATACAGGCACATTTTTATTAATTGCATAAATGTCTGTAACATTTTTTCTGCTATAATCATTTGTAGGATCCCAATGTGTCACATAATTTGAATCCTGTTTTGCTGCTAAAGAAATTTGCAGTTCTCTTTCACCATATATCTTTCTTCCGCTCCAATCAAATTCATAATAGTAGGTTCCTGAATCATCCCATTTAAATGGCCCCCTGTATTCGATCGGATCATCCTGAAGTGAAATCTGTTCGTCATATGTAATAGAAAATTGCACGTCATCAATACTCTGACCGGCATCTATCATTTCGCTTATATTAAAGAAATACTTTGCCATCATGCCTGTTTCATAATGAGGAGGTCGACTAGATTCATTATGCAAATTCAATACTATCTGTGTACAGTTTTCAATTTCTCTCTCTATCCGTGCCTCACAGTAATAATCGTCAGTTTCAGGTTCTTTAGGAGGGAAATTCGCTATTGTCTCCTGCCCCTCCCCGTAATATTCATACAAACCTGCACAAGCACCAATAAAGGCTGCATTATAGTCAACAGCCACTTCATTGTAAACAAAGTCTGTTGTTACATCCTGATGGTAATCTTCTTTGTCAGGGCCTCCAACAAGCGCCCCCCATAGAATATGCCTATGTTCTAGAGGATCAAGCATGCTTAATGTTTTTGAACCGTGAGCTGCTCTATGGTGTGGATGTTGTGCAAAAGGCAAACCTTTTTCATAGCCGTAGCCAACTATATAAGAATAACCCATAGGATTTCTTCCCATGATGTACTCCATCTGACCTTTAGCCCAAGCACCAAAATCTTCCCTTTCCGGATGATGTTTCATGTATGTAAGTGCACATAATTGAACAGCCGCATTGTAACGCGCAGATCCCCAACCGTTAATCATTATGTATCCGGTAGGAGATGTTGTGTTATAATTGTAATCATTGGGGTCAATATGTTTTGCTTCGCCAGCCGAATGGTATTCTACATTCCATCGTGCAAAGAAATCCCATCTTTCGTCCTCTGGGAATAAAACATTTAGTCGTAAAAAAACTCCTGCCCAAACAACGTCCCAGCAGTGGGTCCATGTATTATACCAAGTATTTGTATTAAAATTCTCAGGGATTATCTTATTGATATATCCGGTATAGTAACCTTCAC
>CAYXPB010000051.1:17505-22388 GCA_964466645.1 uncultured Acetivibrio sp.
CTGTCAATTGATTCTATATCATCAATATAGTCCTTGTTGCCTGTGCACTCATAAAGCCATACTGCAGCCCACGCAAGTTCATCTTCAAAGTAAGCCGAAGTATAATAACCGTCACCTTTTGACATGCCCCTATATTTATTTGCAAAATCATACATTGCCTTTGCAACAGTAAGGCACTCCTCTGCATACTGAGGATCTTCATCTTTAAAATTTAAATAGGAAATAGCAAGTGCGGCCGAAGTGCTCGCACACACATCCGTTCCGGGTGATTCAGCAGTAGCAAAATCAGCAGGCCTTGGGATATCTGGCGGATACAATTCAGGTGGACCCCAATATGAATGATCTAAATCTCCTTCACCTACCATATAGCAAAAAGCAATCAAATCACCGTTTTCATCAAGAAAGGAACACCGCAAAAAGGTATCTGTAAAGTATTTTAGAATATCTATCATATGTTCTTCTTGTCCTGATTTCCTAAAGGCATCCCTGAATTCATAAAAACTCCAGCCTAGGGTTCCAGCAGTATAACCCTGAGGAAGTCCGAACCTAACATGGTCACCCGCATCGTGGAAACCACCGTGAACATCTACTGCACCGTCTCCATCCGGATCAAGTATTGTATTATACTTCTCAATGAAATCAGAAGAAAGTGAAGTATCTTCAAATTGAATTGCCTTGTCACCTAGATGGCAATCGCCTCTCCATTCAATCTTCCCTCCTGTTATACCAGGACCACACTTTTCAGCATCGTAAAAATAAATTGATTTTTGGAGTGCTTCGGCAAAGTTAAAGTAATCATATTTCTCCCAACCTTCAACTGGTTCAAAATCTGCTTTTGAAGTAGCTGCTACAACATTTGCAGTATTTGATGCAATAATTTGTACAAAAATATATACAGCAGCACAAAAACCTGCAAGCATCTTCCTTTTTCTTAAGCTTGTCTCTTTTTCTTTTGATGCAATATACACACTCTTCCCCCCCAATAAATTGCTTTAAAACAATAATTTTCTCCATATTTTTAGTTAATGTTATTCCAAAAATATAACTGATCAATTGCCATTTCAAAATTTCGATTTACACTTTCTGAATAGCACAATAATGTTCCTATGTTTGGAAGCTTAAAAGCTTCCATGATCGGCTTTGCTACCCAAATAACGTATAAGTTATTTTTTGAAATTGCCTTAGTCTAAATTATATTTTTTTAACCACAAAGTTTACTGCCAATACTTTACTTCTTGCGATAATGGCAGCTCTTATAAATAACCTTTAACTATTATATATTTTTTTTATACATTAGTGAACCGTTGCTAAGAAAAAATAATATCTTGTTGCTACAATAAATACTAAAACGTTAGATAGAATCTTTGAAAAGGCTATATATCAATATTTTACTACATTTTATAGCATATTACAAGTTTTTAATGTTGAAAAAAAGCAGTTTATAAATTGCAAGTTAAAGTGACGGTAAAATTGTGGTAAAATTATATAATGTAAACATAGTAACTATTGTTCGGGATTTCAAGGGCGAGCATAGCTCGTTCATCGAAGGCAAAGCCGAAGACCCTTTACATCCATTGCACGAGCATTATTTTGCATTGCAAAAAATGCAAATCAGTTTTTTTGAAATACCAATTGACCAGTTATTTTTTGGGAATCACCTAAACAGAAATTTTTTTCCTTTTCTCCATAAGAATAAAAATACTTTCTTAATTATAATATCTCTGATATTTTAATACCTTTTTCTAACTTAAGATCTATAATTCTACCATTTTGGCAGTGAATAAGGGGTCTAGATACAAATTCCTTATCAATAAACACTATATTTCCAAGCATGCCATTTGTGAGTCGCACTTTGTCTCCTACATAATACATTGCAATATTAGTTATAAGGGCATACACTGCCAATGGATCAAATTTTTGTGCCGATACCGATTCAAAAATTTCAAACACACTAAAAGGAGTGTCTGTTCTCTTATAAATACGATCTAAAGTAATAGCACTATACAAATCGGCAACTGCAATTACTTTTGCATATGGATGAATATCTTTACTTTTTAGATTGGAAGGAAATCCTGTTCCATCTTCTTTTTCATGGTGCATTAAGACTGCCTTTAGAATTCCATCAGAATATTTTGTGTTTTTCTTCAGTATTTTATATCCATATTCACAATGCCTTTGAAGCTCCATTACTTCTTCACTATTCAATTCAGTAGTTTTTTTTAGTATATCGGAGCTTATTTTACTTTTACCTATATCATGAACCAAGCCAGCAAGTGTTACTTCCTCCAATTCATCCTTTGGCATATTCATCCAGTTACCTATCAAGCAACACAAACTTGATACATTAAGACTATGTTGATAAGTATAATCATTCATACTGCGTAGCTGACGCATGCATCGGAGCAAATCACCGGAAAATTTATCAGAATGGATAATGGATGAAGCAACTTCCCTAGCATCCTCATCTAGGGAACCGCCCTCTGCAAAATTATTAAATATGTTTTTGATTTTCTCTATTTTTTTCGAATATTCCTTCTTCATCTCTTTCATAGACGAAGATTCTTCTTTGTTAGTTATTATATAGCTGTCATCATTTATTACCCATATAAAAGGAACATTTGCAAAAATCATTCTATCAATCATTAAATCATTAAGTACTGTACCGGCTGAGCTCAAAACAGTGCCTCTTTCACTGTACACATCTTTTGCAAGAACCATTCCTGCCTTACACTCTTGTATCTTTAATAGTCTCTTTTTCATAATATACCTCCGCAAATTAAATAAAAATAAACATATATAAGGTGTTTCAAAAAATTCAGTAGTCAGTATATAGAGTTCCATCCCAATCACGAAAGCCTAAAAGCTTTCAAACAGAGGAACATTATTTTGCAGTGCAAAAAATGTAAATCAGTTTTTTTGAAATACCAATTGACCAGTTATTTTTTTAAAATCACCTAATACAAATATCGGACAATTATTTTTAATTATTTACCATAAAATTAGGTAGTGCATTTTTATTTGAAGAATTATATGCAATATTATAGAAAGGTTAAATCTAAAAGTGTTTATAATTTAAAGATAATAAAATCAATTATTGGAATTACAATATTCAACAAAATATGATAGAATGTTTTATAAAACTGATATTTTCAAGTTAACAACTAAAGACTTTCTAAGGTGTTTCAAAAAAATTCATTAGTCAATGTATATAGTTTCAACCCAATAGAATCAGCTTTTTTGAAACACTCATTGACCAGTTATTTTTTAGGAATCACCTTAATAAAAAAACATTATATAAATTATGAAAGGAACAAAATAATATGAAGGCCAAATTACTAATAAGTGCTATTGCTTTAACAACAGCCTTTGGTGCTTTATTTTACTACTATACCTTAAGTAAAAACGATACACACTTAGATGATTACATTGAAGAAAACGGTGATTACGAGCCGGAAAATACAATAGATATTATGAGCCTTTTAATAGAAGTTCGAGCCGGACGACAAAATGTAAAAGATTCATTTCTTTTAAAACTTGCAGAAAATAAAAACACAATAGGATATTACTCCAACCTGATTTTGGCAAGCAGATATGATTCAAGAAACAAAAATGCCCAGCAATTTTATACAAACGCTCTAGAGCTCTACCCTACAAATAATGTAAGGTTTAATTATGCCTCTTATTTAGCCCGTTTGGGTAATACATCAGAGGCTACAAATGAATATTTAAACATATTGCCTGAAGGCAGAGCATTGCAAGCCCTCTTTGACTTAAACACAGACAACAAAACCATATGCAACTCACTCATAGATAAGGGTAACTGGAAAGACTTAGAGGTATTGCTCGAAGCTAAAATTCAAAACGACCCATCTGTAATAAAATATTATGCAAGAGCTCTATTTGAGCAGGAAAAATACACTAACGCAATACCTTTCTTAGAAAAACTATATAGCAACCAGCCAATAGATTCAGAAATAGGTTGGTTGTATGGAAGAGCCTTAGAACTAACAGATCAAAAAGAAAAAGCTATAGAAGTATACTCTTCTATCGGCACTAAGGGTGCCTACCGATTAGGGGTACTTCTTGAAAGCAACAAGCAAAACAACTCTGCCATGGAAGCTTATAAAATCAGCAACGAACCCATTTCCCTATGGCGCGCTGCACGAATGCAGGAAGAATCAGGTTTAATCGGACAAGCTCTTGAAACATATCTTAAGATAATAGAGGTTGAAAGTGCATATCAGGATGATGCTGCTTACAGGGCATATGTATTGAATAAACGATTAGGAAGAAACAATACGCAAAAGGTTTTAGATATACTATCTAAACATCCTTCCTGGATGGAAAGAATAGGTAAGGAGCACAATTTTGATAGTGTTTTAGAATTGGAGTACAAGAAACCTGAATTTCTTGAAACTGTAGAGTTATATGAAAGTAAAGGTTTAGATGATATAGCTGCCATAGAATTGTCAATTGGCTCTAAATTGGCTACAGTAGAGGACAAGCTTGCTCTTGGAGATTGGTATATAGAAAAAGGCAATATCTATCAGTCAGTTATCTGGGGCCTTCGCTCCTTATTGGATAAGCCAAACAAAAGAGGTTATGAACTTTCCCATCCTCGCCCCTTCGAAGATCTTGTGCTCAAAGCAGCTGAGAAATATGATGTAGAACCCGAATTAATCTGGGCTACTATGAAAGAAGAAAGTACCTTTAAACATGATGTCTCTTCATGGGCTGGTGCTATGGGACTTATGCAGATTATGCCTGCTACCGGTAAAGATATAGCCTCCCGTTTAAATACAACTATTGAGGACAGTGACTTGCTCAATCCTGAAATCAACATAAAATTTGGAACCTTCTATATAAGTTCTATGTTAAAAATG
>CAYXPB010000052.1:0-22274 GCA_964466645.1 uncultured Acetivibrio sp.
TTTCCACATATCATTGGCTGTGTTTTTGGTAGGGTTAATTCGTAGCGTATCCAATGAAATACCAACATACTATTTAAATCTTTTTGAAAATGAAGATAAAATTACTATATCTGAACTGTTTTACTTTACATATATTTTTAAAGATAAGATTGCCAACTATAACCATTTATGTGATAAAATTACAAATCTAGTTTTAAAAATGAAGAATGAAAACGGAACATATTCAATGACATTAGATAAATATCCAGACAAGGAATTAAATTATTTATCAACATATATGAGTGTATATATTTTGAGTATAACTAGTCCAAATTACAATGGGAAAAATAGCACTGTTGATTGGTTAAAAAAGGAAGTTGCAACAGTATTGTTAGAATCTAGTATTGATAAAAAAATATCAAACAGCAGACTTATTCTAGAGACAGCAAAAATACTTAAAATTGAACTATCAGAGTATAATGAAAATATAGTTAAGGAATTTGAGGCTTATATTGAAGAAAATATTAAAAAAGAATCACTTTCTTTACATATTATTTCTGATTTTTTTGATATATGCTGTTTCACAAAATATAATACTGAAATTTCTTTTAGTTCAATAAGTGATTTTATAGATTTACTTAAAAATGAAGATGGTGGATTTGCTCTTTTTGTTAACGATAAATCTAATGCCTTACCAACTTATTTAGTAATAAAAATTCTTGATTATTATAATGTAATATCTGAGGAAATTAAGTATAGTGTATTAAATTTTCTTGAAAGATATAGAGTGTCTAGTAATTATTATATACCTATAGGGAATATCCAAAGTGATATAGTATCAACTTATT
Organism: uncultured Acetivibrio sp.; assembly: GCA_964466645.1. GTDB lineage: Bacteria > Bacillota > Clostridia > Acetivibrionales > Acetivibrionaceae > Acetivibrio. Next base: position 828 of record CAYXPB010000052.1, read on the forward strand.
ATGCTTATGAAATAAATCAAATGTGTAATAATAATACTTATATCAAAGAGTTTTTAAAAAATAGAGATTTAAGTGAGCACCCGTATTATTGGTTATTAATGGCAAAGATAGATCCTGATTTTACATCTTTAGAAGAAAATAAAGACAAAATTAAACAATTATTCAAGAAATCAATAAGCAATTATTCTACAAAAAGTAATTTAAATCAACTGATAGAAATTAGAACCTATCTAATAATATTTAACAGATTAAATATCAGTATTGATAAAAAAGAAAAAAATGAAATAAAAAAAGTAAGCATGGATTTTATAAAACATATAGATTCTAAAAATGATATTTGTAATATATTTATAAAGCATTATATTGCTATAATAATGAATGACATTAAAGAGGATAATTTTCAAAAAATAAAATCTGATATATATATAAGTTTAGATGAATTTGTATTGAATAAAAGTAAATATAATTATGATGAAATTTATTTTTTATATTCTAGCTTGTATACTATCGAACAAATTGATCCAAATAATGCTATAGAGCTACTCTCAAAACCTCAATATGTAAAAGCAATTTGTAGTGCATTAACTGAATGTCAGGTAGAAAATGGTCTCTTCAGTTATGCATCTGATCAAGGTAATGTTAGTCTGAAGTCAACATATATGGGACTTTGGTTATTTAATAAATTAAATGAAATACAGGATGAGGAAAAACTAAAATAATCCAAAGTAGCGTGATAGAAATAAACAGTGATAGTATCACCCCGGAGTTGTACTAAGCTATTTAAATCTATCTTTAAATAGATACTATGAGAATTGATAACAAAAAAAGGAGAGGGTAATATGAAAAAAAAGCTAGCAGCGATTTTAATGATTTTTACTTGTATTAGTAATACATTTTCTGCAAATGTATTTGCTTCAAATGTAAAAGTTAAAGAAGGAAAAGTTCTTGAAAAAAAAATTATGATACATGGCACTAAAAAAGGTGAAAGTGATTTGGAGTTATCAGTATATAATGATAATGGTATCAAAGTTTATAAAGTAAAAGGCGCTAAGAATAGAGCTGAAAAAGAAAAAGCATTTATAATCTTGAACAATTATATGGAAAATGGCTCTGTTGAGCAAACAACGGTGTATGTTACATCTCTTTACACGGATTTTTATGGAGATGAATGGGGATATTCAACTCAAACTAACAATGCAATGGGATATACTTGGGCAAAATATAATGCAGGAAATATTTCAGCTAGCCTAACTAATTATGATAAGACTTGGGGGGGCCAAAGTGGTGGTTGGTTTGGATCAGGCGCACCGACATTTATTAGGTTGCGTCAAAGTGTTACACTTAATGTGGCTAATGCGAGTACATCTTTAACAATTAGTTGGCCACCGTCAATGACTGTTACTCAAACAAGAACATCATCGACAGCAACAAAGGTTTTTGATCCTGATTACGATAGTGATTGTATTGGAGCGGAACATGGATTAACTGAATTTAATAAGGAAGATATTCAGTATGGTATAGTAACTTCATGTATTTACTCAGATTCTGCTGATATAAGAGTAGGTTCTTTTACATATGTCCCATCACAATCTGTTAGATTCGTTAACAGCATATAATATTAAAGAACAAATTTATATCAATTCTCATAGAAAAAACAAAAGTACATGCATTTGTCAAGATAATTTATAATTATCACGTAAGCGGTGGGAATACCCACCGCTTATCCAATGTTATATTATAACTCATTTTTCGGTGGAAGGAATAACCAAAACAACTAAAAGGGTAAAATTACCATAAAAATTAATCTTCTGATGTGTTATCTTAGAAAGAATAATACATTTGGAGGTGACGTGCAAGTGTCAATAGATGTAAAGAACAAGATGAAAATATATGTAGACGGAGCTCTCACGCTGATATCAGCTATATGTGAAAAAGTAAATCTAACAAAAATAATAGATACAAAAATAGACATTAGTGGAGAAAGAAAAGTATCTACAGGTAATGCAGTCAAAGCTATTGTAATGAACATTATTGCAGGTAGGAAACCGCTATATAAGCTAACGAGATTTTATGAGAGTAGAGATACGGAAAAGCTATTTGGAGAAGGAATTATGCCAAAGCATCTTAATGATGACATGCTGGCAAGAGCATTAGATGAAGTATACGAAATAGGTGCAAAAAAAGTAATGACAGAAACAGCAATGAGCATAATAAATGAATATAAAATACCAATAACCAGAATCCATGCAGATACGACGTCAAAGAGCGTATATGGAGAATATGTGGATTGTGAAGAAGATGAAGAACTTCTCCAGATAAAATATGGATATAGCAAAGATAAAAGACCAGATTTAAAGCAAATTCTATTTGGGCTGGGTGTAACATCTGAAAGAATAGTAGTAATAGGCAATGTAGATGATGGAAACAAAAGTGATAAAGATTGGAATAAAGATATTCTAAAAGAGCTAAGAAACTCCATGAAGACTTATGGACTAAAGGACTTTGTATATATATAGCAGATAGCGTTTGTGTAACAGAAGAAATGCTAAAGAGGCTTGAAGGAAGTAGAGAAAATAGTGAACCACAAATTAAATTTATTTCAAGGTTGCCTGGCAACTATAAACTTGAGCAAGATTTGAAGCTTAAAGCTATTGAGGATTTTGAGAAATGGGAATATGCAGGAAAATTTTCAGAAAAGGAAAATGCAGCTGAATATAAGGTACAGAGCTGTGTTCACGAATTATATGGACGAATGTATAGATTTGTTGTTTGTTCATCAAGTGAATTAGGTAAACGAAAGCAAAAGACTTTAGAGACAAACATTGAAAAGGAAAAGTCAAAAGTAATAAAACGCATTAAAGAGCTAAAGACAAGGGAATTTTATTGTGAGCCAGATGCCATTGAAGAATACAAGATAATAGACAAGGAAATGAATTTAAACTACCATGAATTAACAAATAGAATTGAAAAACTAGAGAAGAAAGCGAGAAGAAGTTGTGCCGGGAGACCTAGCAAATACAAAGATAAGCAAGTAGAAAATGTATTCAAACTTGAAATCAATATTCACAAAGATGATGCTAAAATCAAGAGAAATCAAGAGAAAAACGGGATGTTTGTACTGATTACAAATGTTTTAGACGAAGAAAACATGATAAATATTCAGGTTTTAAAAGAATATAAAGGACAATCATCCGTTGAGACATCTTTTAATTTTTTAAAGGATCCAAGCTTTATGGATGAACTGTTTGTAAAATATCCAGAAAGGCTTGAAGCACTTGCATATTTGATGATTGTAGCACTAATGATTATGACGTTACTTGAAAAAACAGTGAGAGAAAACTTGAGAGATGAACCCGAACGAATAATGACTGCTGGGAACGTCAGAACCTATACGCCAACAGGTAAGGCTCTTATTGAGACACTTGATCAAATACAAGTAATAAAGATATACAACGAGCAGGATAAATGCTGGGAAAGATACTGCGAAATAGAAAAAAATCTAAAAAGAATACTTCAGTTGTCAGGGTTTCAAGAAGAAATTTACACAAATCCCCATAAAGCACCAGCGTGGTTAGTTTAAGGGAAAGTCGGTCCTGAACAACTGGGATATATTGCATGTAATGGTATAAGAGATATAGATAATTAATTTTATTGAAATTTGAATGATATGTTGGTGAAATTATTATATAATTTCTTAAAATTTACATAGCTATTATATTACATAATGGGAAAATAGCTATAAATATACATTTAATCAATTTTTATAGCATTAACAAATGAGGGTTTATTATGTTACAAAGTAGATATTACACATTACGCTGAAAATCTACCATTGCTATGTATTGGTATTAAATACACAATAAGGTGTATACCCCGGTGTATAATAATGGTAGCGAAAAATGGGTTGTATAGCTTTTTCTAAAAGATTCTCCATTCATATTGTAGTGCGACAAATTGTTTTTCCCTGTTATTTTGTTGCTTGCAATAGTTGTTTTTACTATTATGGCAACAGCATGGTATATATCATTAAATTTTTAAATAACCCTAAAAGGTTTGGGGATAATGAGGATACCTTATTGAAAATAAAAAAACATAAAACTAAAATAATTGCTTGTATTGTAGTAGTAGCTGTTCTTTTAGTTGTTGCATTGGCTATATTTATTGTATCAGTATTTCAGGAAACTTCAAAAAAGCCAAAATATAATACGGTTGCGTATTCCATTACAGAGGATGGTTGTTATGGCCCGATTGTTTTTGAAGAGGAAGTGTATTTTCCGGCAGATGAGAAGGAGATGTTTCCCGAGGAAGACAATTCAGAAACTATGGGCTATTTTAGATTTGGTGAAGGTGAAGTTTCCGCTTTGGATGTCATGCTCTGTGAAAATTTAGTTTATGTTGATGCAAAGGATGAAAATCATACTTATGTTAAGATACGTGGTTGTAACCTTAGAGATTATATAAAAGCATCTGTTTCTGAGAGTAAAGAGTTATCACCATATAATTGTTACATTATATGGGATGAAGATTGGCTTCATCAAACTGCATTTAATACAAAGGGACGTGATGGATATTATGAAGTGAGTAAAGATCTGATTGATTCTCTAGAGGAGCGTTATGGTGTTGTAGAGTATAAGGCAGAAGATTTTAGAGAGTACGAGGCATATTATACAGTTACTGCTTTTAAAGACAGAAAAGAAGCCGTTGAAACTTTAGAAATTAAAGCACCTCATGTGATTGGTTGTATTCTTAAGTCAAAGGACAATTACTATTATGGAAACAAAGATAATAAACTGACAGGAGATTTGCTTGAAAAAATAAAGTTAGTTTTAGATTAAGCCGATAAAGATTATTAGACATAAAAATGTATTTTGTTATAATTATTCTATCAGATGCATTCGGAAAGGATAGAAAGTCATGGAAAAAGCACTTGAAGCTCTTCGGAAATACTTTGGATATTCATCGTTTCGGCAAGGTCAGGAGAAAATTATTGAAAGCATTATTACCGGTTCCGATACTGTTGGAATAATGCCTACGGGCGGTGGGAAATCGCTTTGTTATCAGATACCTGCCCTACTTTTAGAGGGAACCACTATTGTAATATCTCCCCTTATTTCACTAATGAAAGATCAGGTGGAAACGCTAAATAATCTTGGGATCCCTTCGGCATTTATAAATAGTTCTCTTGATTGGAGGGAATTAGAACATCAATTGAGGCTTGCAAGAAAAGGTGAGTTCAAGCTTTTATATGTTGCGCCGGAAAGATTGGAGTCCGAAAGATTTGTAAATATGCTAGAGAGTATCACTGTTTCCATGGTAGCTATTGATGAGTCTCACTGCGTATCCCAATGGGGGCATGATTTTAGACCGAGTTATCTAAAATTAGCTCAGTTTTTAAAACAACTAAATAGTAGGCCGGTTGTAACAGCCTTTACAGCAACTGCAACAGAACGGGTAAAACAGGATATTATTAAGCTTCTAGAGCTCACAGCACCCAAAGTTTATGTTACTGGATTTGACCGCAGTAATTTGTTTTTTTCAGTCAGAAAGGGCGCCAATAAGCTGGATTATGTGGTTAAATATCTTCAAGTTCACAATAGTGAGGCTGGAATTATATATGCAGCTACCCGAAAAGAGGTAGACAGGTTATATGAAGTTTTGTACAAAAGAGGCATTGGCGTAGGTAAATACCATGCCGGTATGTCGGATGAGGAAAGAAACAGAAATCAGGATGATTTTACCTATGACAGGATACGTATAATAGTTGCAACAAATGCCTTTGGGATGGGAATTGACAAATCAAACGTCAGATTTGTAATACATTTTAACATGCCAAAAAACATGGAGTCATATTATCAGGAAGTTGGACGTGCAGGAAGGGACGGAGATGAAGCCGAATGTGTACTTTTATACGGGGCGCAGGACACTCATATTCAAAGATTTCTTCTTGATGACAGTCAACTTCCTCCAGAGAGAAAGCGCAATGAGTATGCAAAACTTCAAATGATGGTTGATTACTGCCATACAGCAAAATGTCTTAGAAAGTATATCTTGGAGTACTTTGGGGAAGAGGTACCTTACGATAATTGCGGAAAATGCGAAAGTTGTATAAGCAGAGGGGAACTTACAGACGTTACCTTAGAGGCTCAAAAAATATTCTCCTGTATAAAGCGGATGGGTGAACAGTATGGTGTTCAATTGGTAGCAAGCGTTCTAAAAGGATCGAATTTGAAAAAAGTACGGCAGTTAGGTTTTAACAGGCTTACAACTTATGGAATTATGAGAGAATATACAATTGAAGTGTTGTCAGATATGATGAACCGATTAGCAGCAGATGGATACCTTTTTGTTACAAAAGGTCAGTACCCTGTTATAAAACTTGATAAGAGAGCTTACGAGGTCTTACAGGGTAAGGAAAGGGTATTTCTGAAAATAGCAGAGATTCAGATGCCTACATCTACTAAAAAAGATAGAAAAGAAGGCATTAATAAAGCTAGAGGATATGAAACGGACCTTCAAGTAGATAAGAATTTAGAACCGGAAAGCTCACTTAGAAGACAAAAAGAAGATAAAGATGAAAATTTCGATAAAATACTTTTTGAACGTTTAAGAAGTCTTCGTAAAGTAATGGCTGAAAAACAAAATTTGCCGCCTTATATTATTTTTCATGACAGTACCCTTAAGGAAATGTGCAGACATCTACCTAAAGACAGAGAAGATATGCTTAACATCAGCGGTATTGGAGAAACAAAGTTTGATATGTATGGAGAGATTTTTATTGAGGAAATACAAAAACACAAGGATGAAAATGACATAAAAAGCACAATCAATATAAATACAGAGAATCATAAAAATAATAAGAAAATTAGTTACGGCGGTGTTTTTGTTAGGGATAATCAGTGTAGTGCACCAAAGGTTTTGATTAATGGTGTTGAGTATTCATGGAAGGAATTCGGAGAGAAATTATTAGAATGGGACGGTTTAAAGTTTTATATCGAAATATGCGACGAGGAATAAACTTTTTTGCAGGTTAAGGTGTTTCAAAAAAATACATTAGTCAAAATTTATAGTTCAAACTCAATAATGAAGCTATAGAGCTTCAAACATAGGAACATTATTTTGCGACGCAAAAAATGTAAATCAGTTTTTTTGAAATACCAATTGACCAGTTATTTTTTTTGGAATCACCTAATTGTATTTTGTGCATAAATATACTATATTAGTAATTAAGAAGTTATAGTAATCAAAATAATTGCAGAGGGATGAAATAATGAACAACAATCTTAGACGTTTTTTAAGAGCCATTCTCAGCAAACCAAGTATAATTATTGCTGTAGGCACTATAGCACTAGCAGTTATTTTTAGCAAGATTTCAATTTTAATACTAATATTAGGTGGCGTACTATTTTTCATATCATTCTTAGTAGGTCTGCTATCTAAAAAGAATTCCGAGGAGCTAGAAAACAGCAGCCTAAAGGAGCTTTATAAAGTAAGGGATAAACTTACACCAGTAATAAAGAATATAAGCCAGGTTCTCATTAATCTAAAGAGAAAATCAAAAGACAATGGCAAATTTGTAATAATATCAAGGTTCATGGAAGAAGTTGTAGACTTTGAGGCAATAATACCCGGTATTGTTGCAAGCTATAGAAAGAGTTCGGAGTTTTTGCGTGGCAAAGAGGGCAGAATAACTTCGGAAATAAGCTCGTTACAGAATAAATTAAGGAGTGCTTCTGGGGATAACGCAAAAGAAACGTATCAAAAAGCCCTTGAGGAGAAGCAGCGTACCTTAGAAGAAATGACTGGGATAAAAAACAATTTAGATGAATATGAATCCAAGCTGCATTTTATTTTGAGTTCCCTGCAGAGAATAGAGGCTATTATTGAAGCATCGGAATTGAAAGAACAGATGAGCGATGAAGAGACTAAAGATCTCAATCAGAATGTAGAAGCGTTTTCGGAGAGTATTAGAGATATTTCTAAATTGATGGAATTGAGATGAGGTCATTAACTATAAAAGCTTAGGCATTGTGAAAGCTATAAATGAGCTTGCGCCCAAAGAAGCTATTACAATGCCATCGAAATACCTAAGTTAACATTAAGAAATATATACAGTATATCGGAATGTCTATTTTTTCGTAAAACATTTTTCTTGTTTGCGTTACCAATCTTTTGAAAAAGGCTTTTTAGGTATAACAAAGCAGCAAATGATATACGCAACTACTGCTGTTCCGAAGGATGCAAAAGCAAGCAATACACAAATAATCCTTATAAGAGTGGAGTCAATAGCGAAATATTCGGCCATTCCTCCACATACACCTTCTATTTTTTTATCTTTATCGGATAGATATAATTTTTTCATTGCATAAACACCTCTTGTTTATTTTATTTATTATAATATACGTTATTATATGAAGAGTGTCTGAGTAAAATTATAAATAGCAATTAATACTGTTCAGAAAATGACGAAATTTGACTATGGTTGTGAGTATTAGACGGTAAATAACATTGACAAAACAGGACTGTTGCTATATATTTACATTATGATTTCCGAAGCAAAGGAGATGTGTAATGCTTGAATTGTTTAAGTCAGCCATAACAGGAGTAAATATTATTCCTACAGTACTCTTAGGGCTTATAATTCTTTATTGGCTCACAGTTATTATTGGTGCGATTGATATTGATTTGTTTGATTTTGATATTGATTTGGATATTCCAGAGGGAGAAATAATTACCAATCCCTTTCACGGTTTTCTTGCGTTCTTAAATGTGGGAGAAATCCCCTTTATGTTAGTGCTTAGCATTTTTAGTCTGTGTTTATGGACAATTTCCATGATTATAGGCGTCTTTCCAATTGTGTCTGAGGGCTTTGTAAATACAATCCTAATTATTCCTAATATAATAGTGAGTTTATTTCTAACTAAAGCGGTTACACATCCATTGAAAGGATTATTTAAAGGCCTAATGAGAGATGAGGAAAGTGACGTAAAAATAGAAGGCCAGCTCTGCACGCTTTTGTGTGATGTTAAATATGGTCGTTTGGGCCAAGCTGAAATAGAAAGGTTAGGTTCGTCGATTCTGATAAATGTAAAAGTTCAAGATGAGGAGGAAACTCTCTTAAAAGGTGACAAAGCAATTGTACTGAAAAAGATGGAAGCTAGGAGTTATTACATTATAAAAAAATTTGAAGGAGTGAGGTAGCAATATGTCTGAAGTAGCACAAATTATAGTAGTATCAATAGTTGCTTGTATAATCATTATTATGGGTATACTTGCCTTGTTTTCTAGGTTCTACCGCAAGGTGGATCAGGGAAAGGTTATAGTACGAAATGGTGTGGGCGGTCCTGTAGTATCCTTTGGGGGAATACTAGTTGTACCTATACTGCATCACGCAGAAATCATGGATATCTCAGTAAAGAGAGTTGAAATTGCAAGAGAAGGTAAGGATGGACTTATCTGTAAAGATAATTTAAGAGCAGATATCAGAGTTGCGTTTTTCGTCCGCGTGAATCAGACCAAGGAAGATGTTCTGAAGGTTGGACAGTTGATAGGGTGTGCAAAGGCATCAGATCCGGGAACTTTGATGGAATTCTTTGATGCTAAATTTTCTGAGGCACTAAAGACTGTAGGTAAGCAGTTTGATTTCGTTCAGCTGTATACCGAAAGGGAGAAGTTTAAAGCTGAAATCCTTCAAATAATTGGTACAGACCTCAATGGATATGTTCTTGACGATGCCGCTATAGATTATCTTGAACAGACTGATTTGGGTAAGCTTAACAGCAGCAATATATTGGACTCTGAGGGTATCAAAAAGATTACAGAACTGACTGCAAAGCAATTAGTGCTTGCAAACCAGATTGAGAGAGATAAGCAAAAGACTATAAAGCAGCAGGATATAACTGCGAGAGAAGCAATATTAGAGCTTGAAAAGCAAAATCAAGAGGCTGAAGCAAAGCAGGCTAGGGAAATCGCAATTATTAGATCAAGGGAACAGGCAGAGGCAGAAAAGGTTGCACAAGAAGAGAGACTTAAAGCTGAAATGGCACGTATTAAATCGGATGAAGAGATTGCCATTGCAGAGGAAAATAAACAAAGACAGATTATTGTTGCACAGAAATCTAAAGAGAGCACGGATGTTATTGAAACAGAACGTGTTGACAGAAAACGTCTGCTCGAAAAGACAGAAAAAGATAAGTTGGTAGAACTAGCTGAAATAGAAAAACTTAAATCAGTAGAAGAGGAAAAGAAAAATATTCAGACTGTTATCCGCGAAAGAGTTGCGGTTGAAAAAGATGTTGTAATTGAAGAAGAAAAGATTAAAGATACTAGAGCAATTGCTGAAGCTGAACGTGTTAAGGCTGTAGCGCTTAAAAAGGCAGAAGAAGAAGCTGAGATAAAGCTGATATTAGAAGTTAGGACTGCTGAGGCATCAAAACAAGCAGCAGAAAGAATATCAGAGCAGAAGATAATTGAAGCAGATGCAAAACTCAAAGCTTCTGAAAAAGAGGCGGAGGCAATTAAGACTCTTGTTGACGCAGAAGTTTTACAGGAAGCTACAAAGGGAATTGCGGAGGCTAAAGTTATTGAAGCAAAGGCAGCAGCAGTTGAGAAAGAAGGAACTTCGAAAGCTAGAGTCATGGAGACTACAGCAGAGGCAGAAGCAAAGTCAATAGAAATGAAGGCTTTAGCAGAAGCTAAGGGTGAGGAAGCAAAGGTTAATGTTAAAGAAAAGGCAGGAACAGTAGAAGCTGATATAATGACTAAGAAATACCGTGCGGAAGCAGAAGGTATTGCTGAAAAGGCAAACAGCATGAAGGCCCTTGATGAAGCTGGTAGGTCTCATGAAGAATTCAAGCTTCGACTTGAAAAAGAAAAGGAAATTGAGCTTGCAAATATCAATATACAAAAGGAAATTGCAGAATCTCAGGCTTCAGTTATCAGGGAAGCGCTTAAAACTGCCAAAATTGATATCGTTGGCGGTGAGACTATGTTCTTTGACAAGATCATCGGCTCAATCTCTCAGGGTAAATCTTTTGACCGTATGGTAGGCAGCAGTGAAGTATTGAAAGACATAAAAGATACATTTATAGTGGGTGATCCCGAGTACTTTAGGTCACAATTACAAAACTTTACTTCAAGATTTAATATTACATCGGAAGATTTGAAGAATTTGACAATATCTGGTGCGATAAACAAAATGATGCGTCAGGCGGATTCAAAGGATATTCCTATACTCTCTAAGCTTTTAGAAACTGTAGAAAAGGCCGGTTTTGCAGGTGAATCTGCTTCGTTGATTGAGAAGGAACTAAAATAAAAACTATGGGACATCTGGTCCTAACCTTTTTCCCGCTTTCATTCCGTTTGAAAGAGGTGGAATAAATATCGGGGGGCTAAAAGCCCCCTAGTACTTTATATAAGATGAGGTGTAAGGAGCTGTGGATGAAGTCAAAAAAGTCGAGCAAACAGAACAAACTGCTCAAAAACCTGAGAGTTTAGAAAACGGTACCTATGAAGTTATAAAAAACCGATTACTCAAACATGGTAATGACCTTAATGAGCGTCTTGAAAAGCTGAATGATGCCAGAAAGAAAGTTTTTGGCTCGATAGATACTACTATTATTGGAAGTGAAAGACTTATCACAGACAATAACTGTGTCCCACGAGATATGGTTCCCGTGGGAACTTCCTTTATTTTTGGCTATAATGTTTATATGGGTCTGAAGGCAAAAGTTGAGCTTGAGGACGTTTTTGCCATGTATGAATATAGGGATCATGCTTTCCAAAAAATTGCCTTAGACGCTTTAAAAGACAAGCAGTTTATGGCGGATTTTAATGAATTGTATACCTATTATAAAAACATCTTTTTTGCTAAGTTTACATTGATTGAACCACACCTTTATATGATATTTCAAACAGGTAAGAATGCACAGGATATAAAGGCGTTCAAATGGTTAATTGAAGATGAAAGAATTACATATATCGATAATAGAAGCGACCATGAAGTTAGATTTGAAAGCAAGAGCGAGTTCGATTGGGTCAGGGTGAGACGAGAAGATCACAGAGATGGTTTGTTTCCCCATGTGTCAATTCAGGATAGAGTTTTTGTTGAGACTGTAGATGGAGATCTTACTATCAAGGTGGAAGATAACACCGATACTGGAAAAGGGATTTATTCTGAGCCTGTAGAAGATAAGGATCAGACGCTTGACGATGCAGAGATTTATTATACTGTTCTTGGAAATATTGTATTGCTGAAAATTCGCCCATATAAGGAGAAAGAATTCAGATACTTCATTTTTAATGATAAACTCAAAAACGTCGTTCGTATAGATGATATTAAACAGGACTGTATGATGCTTCCCGATGACCATGGGCTTATTTTTCCAAAAGGGTACTATTTAAAGAGCGGAGAATATAAATTATTTGACGTACCGGTGGATTGCTGTATCTTTGAACAAAAAGATGAAGCTCCAAACGGAGAAGACTATCAATATTTCTTTTATAATATTGACAGTGGTTCTTATCTTGTGTATTCCTATAACTTGATTGAGCAATCAGTGGAAACCCCAATAGTGTGTAGTGGGTTTGCTCATTTTGAAAATGGAGAAATGATAGTTTTTAAAGCAGCTGAGGAGCCTAGAAAAAACCATATGGTCCAAATATGGCAAACCCCTTATGTCGGTAAAAATCATGTGGTGGAGACAAAAGATGATTCGATCCTCTATAAGATAGGGAATAAAGACATTGTCCGTTGTATGGCAGATTGTAAGCTTTTATACAACCTCGTTCAAAGGGGCGAGGGTTATGCTGATATCTATGTAGATATGGTAAAAGAAGCAACTCATATTGTGGATTCTTACTTTTGGATATCCAAAGAAGAAGCTTATGATATAAAAAGTGTGCTTATAAATATAAAAGAAGCTTCCTCCTCTGCGGTTGCCGAATTTGAAAAGGTAACCAAGATAAGAAATGCTACAGTTTCACAAATAAATGAAGTGGATGAAAAGACTCAAAAGCTTCTTAGGGAGATCGAGTACGGAAATTTTGACAGTATTGCCGATTATGTATCGGTTTTGGCAAATGTAAGAAATATCCGGGGTGAGATTGTTTCGCTAAAGGATTTGAGATACACCAACCTTTCTTTAATTGAGTCTCTAGAAGCAAAAGTGAAAGAAAAAAATGAATTATTTTCACAGAAATGTGTTGAGTTTCTTTTGAATCCGGAAGGTTTGAAGCCGTACACAGATCGAGTGTTGGAACATCAGCAGCAAATTGATAAGGTGGATAAGACATCCGTAGGTAAAGAACTTTCCGAGGGTATGGCTGAAACTTCGTCAGATCTTGAGATGCTTATTGATATTGTAAGTAATTTTAATATAGAAGATCCTACTAAGACAACTGAGATTATTGAAAGTATATCTTTGATATACTCTCAATTGAATCAGGCTAAAGCAAAGCTTAAAACGCGAATGGGAGATTTGTCAAGTGTTGAGGGTACAGCACAGTTCAATTCCCAGATGAAGCTTTTAGATCAGGCAGTGGTGAATTACCTTGATATAGCTGACACAACAGAAAAGTGCGAAGAATATTTAAGCAAGGTAATGGTGCAGATTGAAGAGCTTGAAGGAAAATTTGCTGATTTTGATGATTATGTTGTAAAGCTTTCCGAAAAGCGTGAAGAGCTCTATAATGCTTTTGAGGCTAGGAAACAAGTGCTTTTGGACAACAGGAGCAAAAAGGTTACTGCCCTTGTAAATGCCTCCGACCGTGTATTGACTGGGATAATAAACAGGCTCAAAGGTTTTAAGACAATCAATGAGATAAACGGCTATTTTGCTTCGGATATAATGATTGAGAAGGTACGGGATACCGTTGACCAACTTGAGGCTCTTGGAGATAATGTCAAGGCAGATGAAATTGAGGGTAGGCTCAAGACAATTAAGGAAGATGCGGTACGCCAACTCAAGGATAAACAGGATCTTTTTGTCGATGGAAGAAATGTTATTAAGTTTGGCAACAGGTATTTTTCTGTAAATACTCAAAAACTTGATATTTCAGTAGTTCAGAAGGATGGAGAGTTGTATTTTCATATTTCGGGGACGGATTTTTGGGATAAAGTTTGCAATGAAAGGGTATCTAAACTCCGGTATGTATGGGATCAGAGCGTGTTATCTGAGAATAATCAAGTATATCGTGCTCAGTATCTGACCTATAAGATATTTAATGCAGCGCTAAATAAAGAGACAGTATCTATAGATGACCTCTCTTCCTATACCGAGGAGCAGCTTCTCGAGTTTATCCAGAAGTTTATGGAACCAAGGTATCAAGAGGCGTATTCAAAAGGGGTACATGATATAGACTGTAGAAGCCTTCTTAGTGCATTGATAAATTTGCACCAAAACATAGACTTGCTGATTTTTAATGCAAAAGCAAGAGCGATGGCACAGATTTTCTGGTCACGTTTTGGAGGCCCCGTAGAGGAAAGATTTAGTACAAGGCTTAAAGAAATGTCTAAAGTATCAAAATTCTTTAAGACTGAACCGGATTTAGGTGCGTATATTCCTGCCATGAAAACTGCCATGGAAGAGGCCTTTTCAGAGGTGTCTTTTATAGAAAAAGAGCTTATACCGGAGGCGGCTTTATATCTTTGCAAGGAGTTGATGAGAGGAGATGCTTTCGTTATAAGTCTTGAGGCGGACGAAATATATAAAGCTTTTATATCACACCTCAAAGAAAAAAAAGCAATAGAGCAGTTCAACGACTCTATGAAAAATGTTGAAAATGACTTGGAAGGCTTATTTTACCTTGTTCGGGAATGGATAAAAGCATTTTTAAAGGAGTCGGGTAGGTCTGAAGTATACGATACTGTTTATGAAGTTATAGTTATACTGATATTAAAAAGTTATAACAGTAAAAACGTAATACAAACCCGAACTCGAGCAGGAGTTGCAGGTCTTATAGGTGATCATGCGACCATTAAAGAGGGAAAATATGTATTTACATACACAGGATTTTTAGAGAAGATGAAGGAATATGAGTCATCGACTGTTAGGGACTTTGAAGAGTATCAAAATCTTAAAAAAGAGCTTACACAGAATGTAAGAAAGGAACTAAAACTTGATGAATTTAAGTCGGATGTACTTTCTTCCTTTGTGAGAAGTAAGCTTATTGATAAGGTTTATCTACCTCTAATTGGTGATAATCTTGCAAAACAGATAGGTGTAGCAGGTGAGGATAAGAGAACTGACTTGATGGGAATGTTATTATTGATATCTCCCCCAGGTTATGGAAAGACAACACTCATGGAGTATGTTGCAAGCCGTCTGGGTATTACAATGGTTAAAATAAACGGTCCGGCCATAGGTAATGAAGTTACGTCTCTTGATCCAGCATTAGCAAAGAGTACTGGAGCGAAGGAAGAGCTGAAGAAACTCAACCTTGCATTTAAAATGGGCAATAATGTAATGATATATGTTGATGATATACAGCATTGTAATCCTGAATTTTTGCAGAAATTTATATCACTATGTGATGGACAGAGAAGGGTTGAAGGGGTGTACAACGGTGTGGGTCAGACGTATGACCTTAGAGGTAAGAAGGTTGCAGTAGTTATGGCAGGCAATCCTTATACTGAAAGCGGGTCTAAATTCCAAATTCCTGATATGCTTGCAAACAGAGCTGATGTTTATAATTTGGGTGATATGCTCAGAGAAAATGAAGATGCGTTTATGCTTAGCTATATTGAAAACAGCCTTACTTCCAATCCGATTTTAAATAAGCTTGCCACAAGAAGTCAAAAGGATATTTATACGCTTATAGAAATTGCTCAAAGAGGTGAAAGGGAAGGCTTGGATTTTGAAGGCAATTATACGGCTGAAGAGATAAACGAATTTGTTCAGGTAATTAAAAAACTTCTAAAAGTGCGGGATGTAGTACTGAAAGTAAATATGGAATACATACGTTCTGCAGCTCAAGCAGATGAATATAGAAATGAGCCGGCTTTCAAACTCCAAGGCTCATATAGAAATATGAACAAAATTGCTGAAAAGGTCTTATCTGTCATGAACGATGAGGAGCTTGATGCCCTTATTTTGGGAACATATGAAAACGATGCCCAGACACTTACAACGGGTTCTGAGTCGAACATGCTCAAATGGAAGGAACTTGTAGGCTGTCTTTCTGAGCAGGAGGATCTACGATGGAAAGAAATAAAGACTGTATTTAATAAAAACAAGCTCGTAAAAGGTGATGACAAAATTGGGCAGGCTGTGCTTATGCTCAGCGAGTTTAGTGAAAAGCTTGGAACAATAAGTGAAGTTTTAGCTAAAGGTATGGAGAAATCGATAAATGAAGCCCAATCCCTTACAGATTTAGCCGATGCGGTAACCCAGTTAAAAGAAGTTCACGGAATGGGAGTTACGAAATTTTTAGAACGTATAGACAAAGGTAGGACAAAGAGTTAGAAAAACCAAAGAAATAACTTCCTGTTTTTATGTATAAGGTCGGTATTTACTTTAAGAATTCTAAATTCAACGAGAGCATTCTATGTTTTTTGCAATCCGTCCTGTAAAAGTATAAATACAGGACGTTTGTTTTTGTTGAAGGTAAAGAGTTAAATTTTGTGTGTTTATAATGCAAATAGACGATATATAGAGAGAACGGTAAAAAATAGGCCTAATGTACACTAAAATTTTTATTTTTACGATTATTTATTATGAAGGGAGAATGGTGTAGTTGAAGGTACGAAATCTTTTAGACTTTAGTAGAAGTAAGCCTGGGGGTAAAACTTCTAATGACGAATTCGTTTATACACTTAAACTCATAAAAGAAGGTGACGAACTCTTAAGAGAAGAGTTTTTATCTAGATATACTCCTTTCATGTTGAAGATTGCATCAAACGCAGTAGGGAAATATATTGACATAAAAAACAGCGATGAATACAGTATAGCTTTATCAGCATTCAACGAGGCAATAGACTGCTATGACATGACAAAAAACTATAATTTCCTTTTGTTTAGTGAGCATGTTATAAAAAGACGCTTGATTGATTACATGAGGAAAAATAAGAGGAATAAAGAGCTTCCATTTTCATATTTTGATGATGAGAGTGAGCTTCTAGAAAGATATTTAAATCCTGTACAAGATAGAAGTTTTGAGGACGTTGAGGCAAGAGAAGGGATTGTGGAATATAAGGAGACTTTAGAGGAATTTGGCATAAATTTTGTAGAGCTAATTTTAAATGTCCCCAAACATAAAGATTCAAGGGAACTTTGCCTTAGAATTGCCACAATTCTTACAGATGACGATGAGTTGTTTCGATTATTATGCAAGTATAAAAATATTCCTAGGAATGAGCTCAAGAGAAGGGCCGGCGTTCATGGAAGAACCATAGGAAGGCATAGGAAATACATAATTGCAGTATGTTTGATTTTGAAAAGTGACCTTGAAATTTCGAAGAGTTACTTACTTAGGACAGGGGGTGAAAGTTATGAATAACTATGGAATTATATATGATATTAGAAATAATAAGGCTGTCGTTTTGACAGAAAATAGCAACTTTATTATGATACATAAGCGTGAAGATATGTTTTTAGGCCAGAAGATAGGTTTTGACGATAAAGATATCTACAGGCTCAAAAACTATCATTATAAGTATGTCTCCATAGGTGCAGGTTTAGCAGCTGTATGTGTTTTGTTGCTTATGTTTTTTAGAATGATACCAGCAAATGCTGATATTTATGGTTATGTAGCTGTTGATATAAATCCAAGTATGGAGTTTTCCATTAACAAAAATTACAAAGTACTAGAAGTGGTTGCTTTTAATGATGAAGCGGCTAAGCTTATAGAAGATATCAAGGTGACCTATAGACCTATCGAGGATGTTATAACGGAAATTATTAAAGGGTCAAAAAAGTATGGTTATATTACGGCAGAAGAAAAAAACGATATCTTAATTTCTGCTGCTTTAAAGGATGCAAATAAAGAGACTGGTGCAAGTAATAGTTCCGGTTCTTCGAATATAGATAAATTGCTTGATAAAATAGAAAAAGTAGTAGAAGGTAATAACAGCAATATTGACGGCAAAACAGCAAGATTATCTCTTGAGGAAAGAGAGGCTTCTAGTGAACTTGATATTTCAATGGGTAAATATGATTTGTTTCTTAGATTAAAGGAACAGGGAAAAGATATATCTATAGAAGAAATAGATGCAATGAAGGTATCCGATTTGATAAAAGTTATTGATATAAATGGTTACGAGC
Source organism: uncultured Acetivibrio sp. (assembly GCA_964466645.1). Taxonomy (GTDB): domain Bacteria; phylum Bacillota; class Clostridia; order Acetivibrionales; family Acetivibrionaceae; genus Acetivibrio. Next base: position 19,085 of record CAYXPB010000052.1, read on the forward strand.
CATCAGGTCAGTCTGATAAAGAAGTCGAAGATGCTGAAATAAAGACATCGTCTAACCCAATGCCTGAATTTTCATCAGTTATTCCAGCTCAACCTAAGAATGATAAATTGACAAATTCGTCTTTGAAGCCTACAAAAGGAATTTCTGGGGAAAGCTCTGAAGAAAGTAAAAAATCAATTAAACTCAAGCATTATAATGAGAAGCAGAGTCTTTCAAGCCAAGCTATACGATGGGACTTTGTGATAGAAAATACAGGAAATGAGCTCATAGATTTAAAGAATGTGAAGGTTAGGTATTATTTTAAGGAAGATGTTGATAAAACTATTAATTTTTCGGTTTATTTTTATAGTTTAGGAGAAGAAAAAGCCGATGTTAATGGAGAAATTTATAATGTTACAAGGCCAGATTCTATAAATAGGTATCTTGAAGTGACCTTTGAAAAAGGCAGTATTTCTCCGGGAGAGTCTGCTTGGGTGTTTGGCGCAATTACTAGGGAGGATTGGACCGAATTCAATCAGAAAGATGATTGGTCATTTAATCAAGGCACTTTATCATTTTCCGATTGGAACAAGATGACTGTATATATTTCTGATGAACTTGTATGGGGAATTGAGCCTTTCTGAGTTATTACACAAATAATTAGGACCTCTATCATAAAAGTACTTCTTGAAAAAGATAGCAGTAAGTGCTATTATATAAATATAAATATAAATTGTTAGAATTGTCTTATTACATAGTTCTGTATCAAAGCAGAAAAAATAAAATAAAAAAATATTTTTTTTTGCTTTAATGCCCCCTAAAAAATCAAAACATCATCGAAGTAATATAAAGAATCTAACAGAAAAAAATATCATTATTATTTTTTAATCGATTTATACATACAGTAATTATTACGATTTGTATTTTTTGGAGGTGACACTAGTAATAAGAGAAATTCCTTATGAATAGTTCCTGTTGGATTAATATTTGTTTATGGAGTTAGGGTTGTAGTATTATTTTGTTTTGTATGTTGCTTGTAGTATATCTTTAGAAATTCATTTCACAAACATCTTACCCATTCTTTGTTGTATCTAAAGTGACATCCTATACTACCTATGATATAAGCACAAATAATATTGTGTTTTAGTTAAGTTAACATGTTAACTTAATTTATAGCTTTAATTTATTGAAAGTTATTATATATCTCAGGAGGTGAAGAAACTCTAAAGACTGCAAAAAGTTTCATTTTGATTGACTTAATAGGTACGTCAGAAAGTGAAAGACCTTTTAGGTCAGTTTATCCTATAATACTTTTGTAGATTACTTTTACGGAGATTTTAGGATGTAACCATTTTGTTTTTAATTTCTGAAGGGAGGATATTTAGAACATGAAAAAAACGGCAATGTTTTTATTGGCTTTTTCATTATTAACGGCATCAATTGCTCCTGCAGCAAACGTAGGTGCAGCAACTGACACTTTTAAAGACAGATTTAATTACATGTATGATAAAATTAACGATCCTGCAAATGGATACTATGACTCAGAGGGTATACCTTATCACTCAATTGAGACTCTATGTGTTGAGGCTCCTGACTATGGTCATGAATCAACGAGTGAAGCTGCAAGTTATTATGCTTGGTTAGAGGCTGTAAACGGTAAACTTAACGGAGACTGGTCTGGTTTGGATAGAGCTTGGGAGTGTGTAGAAGACTACTTTGTTCCTTCTCAATCAATCCAAAAAGGTTTGGACAGATATAATCCATCATCTCCTGCAGGTTTTTCTGAAGAGCAACCTCTTCCAGATAACTATCCAGTTGAGAATCAGTCTAATGTTACTGTAGGGCAAGACCCTCTTCACCAAGAACTCTATTCTGCATACAATACTTATGCAATGTATGGTATGCACTGGTTGGTAGATGTTGACAACTGGTATGGTTTTGGTTCAGGTGAAGACTCTACATTTATAAATACCTATCAAAGAGGAGAGCAGGAATCTGTTTTTGAAACTATTCCACAGCCTTCTATTGATGAATTCAAATTTGGTGGCACTCAAGGATATGCTGACATATTCATGGCTGGAACTACTGCTAAAAAATGGGCATTCACTACTGCTTCTGACGCAGATGGTCGTTTGATCCAGGTTCAATACTGGGCAGATAAATGGGCAGATGAGCAAGGTAAGAACTTAAGTACACTTAACGCAAAAGCTGCAAAAATGGGTGACTACTTAAGATATTCGATGTTTGACAAATACTTCATGAAAATTGGAGCTGAAGGAAAGTCTGCTGCAACTGGATATGATTCATGTCATTACCTCATGGCTTGGTACTATGCTTGGGGTGGTGCTATGGCAGGTGATTGGTCATGGAAGATTGGTTGTAGTCACGTTCACTGGGGATATCAAGCTCCTTTGGCTGCTTATGCTTTGGGTAATGAAGCGGATTTCAAACCAAAATCTGCAAATGGTGCAAGAGACTGGGATACAAGTTTCGAAAGACAGGTTGAATTATACGCATGGTTACAATCTGATGAAGGTGCTATAGCAGGTGGTGTTACAAACTCAATCGGAGGTCAGTATAAATCCTATGGCTCGTTGTCAACCTTCTACGATATGGCATACGATTATGCTCCTGTTTATCGTGACCCAGAAAGTAACAACTGGTTCGGTATGCAGGCATGGTCAATGCAGCGTATGTGTGAAGTTTACTACGAAACTGGAAATGAAATGGCTAAAGAAATTTGTGATAAGTGGGTTGCATGGGCAGAATCAGAGTGTTCAGCTGATGTAAGTGCTAAAACATGGCAGATACCTTCAACAATGAAGTGGGAAGGTCAACCTGATACATGGACAGGAACAAAACCTGCAAATAACAACTTGCATTGTACTGTACAAAACTATGGTAATGACATTGGTATAACTGGTTCAGTTTCAAATGCCTTCTTATTCTATGATCAGGCCGTTCAAAAGTGGAATGGTAATAAAGACCTTGGTCAAAAGGCTGCAGGCAAAGCATTAGATATGTTACAAGTCGTATGGGATACCTGCCGTGACGATTACGGAGTAGGTAGAGCAGAGACTAATGGTTCACTTGGACGTATGTTTACACAGGAAGTTTATGTTCCATCAGGTTGGACAGGAACGATGCCTAATGGAGATGTTATCAAGTCCGGTATTAAGTTCATAGACATTCGTTCACAATACAAAGATGA
>CAYXPB010000053.1:0-2195 GCA_964466645.1 uncultured Acetivibrio sp.
GTTAAATTACCAGATCTTTCAGGAATAAAGGTTGCAAAGTTTGGAAGATATATAGGAGAAGCTTTAAAAGGGAGATTTGAGCCATCTCATTCTTTTGTTCTTTCACTGTGTAAAAATGACTTAAAAAATGTACTTAATTTTGATGCCCATTCAGTTGATGTGATAAAGTACCTTAAGGGAGAGACTCTAATGAAAGAAGGGGAAAAAGCTTTGGTCGGCATTTTGATGGAGGGTTTTACACTAGGTTGGGCAAAGCAAACCGGGGACATGCTCAAGAACCTATACCCTAAGGGCTGGAGAAAAATGGCCTAATTTAACCCTTTGAGAGTACAAGTTTGAAAATTTACCGCTTGTGAAATAGGATTATTGGAATAAAGAAGTAACATGTTTCACAGCTCGAAACATTATATAAGTAGGAGGGGAAGTCATGAGAGAGACACAAAGAGTGGACAAAATATTATCAAATTATGGTTTTGGCACAAGAAGAGAGATCAAACAATTAGTAAAAAACGGTGAGGTAAAGGTTGATGGTGAAATAATAAGTGACAGCGGAATGCATGTGGATCCAAAGAAAAGTCAGATAGAAATATCCGGACAAAAACTAAATTACAGACAATATATATATATTATGATGAATAAACCGGCAGGTGTTATTTCAGCTACTTTTGACAACAGACATGAGACTGTTATTGATATTTTGCCGGAAGAATATAAGTGCTTTGAATTGTTTCCCGTAGGAAGACTTGATATTGATACGGAGGGGCTTCTGTTAATAACTAATGATGGGCAGCTTGCACATGAGCTTTTATCTCCTAAAAAACATGTTCCCAAAAGGTATTTTGCTTTCATAGAAGGAGAAGTTACGGAAGATGACGTAAAAAAGTTTGAAGAAGGAATAGTTTTAGACGATGGTTATAAAGCGCTTCCTGCCGAACTGCATATCTTAGATAGAGGCGTAAATTCAAGTGTTGATGTGGTAATATATGAAGGCAAATTTCATCAGGTTAAGAGAATGTTTGAGGCTGTTGGAAAGATAGTTAGGTTCTTAAAGAGGGTAACTATGGGTAATTTGGTACTCGATAAAGAGCTTGCACTGGGGGAATGCCGTGAATTGACACATGATGAGCTTTCAAATCTTATAAATGAGGTAAGAAGTGAAAAAGTTAGTAATTTAAATTAAGATTAGGAGAAGTAGGTATGAATAAGCAGAGTTTAAATAAACTTACATTATTTTTAACAGGGCTTGAAAGCCGTCTAGAAGAAAATAGAGAGTACTTTAAAAAAATTGATCTTATATTCAAATCGGGAACTAAAGAGTTTCCGGGGAATGTGGTTATTATAGGAGAAAAGCTGAGGGTAAGTTACAGTGGAAATTCCGAAACAATTGAAAGAAACTGGCTGGCTTTGCGCATAACAAAACTTTCCGAAAACTATGACAGTTTGCTTCTTACCTATGAAGAGCGCGGAACCACCATATTTATAGAAGCTGATGATAAAAATGTTAAGATGAAAACTAAGGAAAATCAAGTTGAGGAAATACTAAACAATCACAATGATGTACCGCAAATATCAAACCGGGACTATTTTATAAAAGTAGGTCAAGCCGATGATTTGCTCAGAGAAATTGGGATTCTTGCAGCTAACGGGAAAATTAAAAATGATATGATACGCAAGTATAATCAGATTGACCGTTTTGTTGAGTTGATAAACGATATGCTAGGCGAACTTCTGAAGGAACATGAGTCAATAACGGTATTAGATTGTGGATGCGGAAAATCATACCTTACTTTCGTGTTGAACTATTACATAAAAGAAGTGTTAAAAAAACCTTGCCATTTTATAGGACTTGATAATTCATCTACAGTAATAGAGGCTTCAAAAAAGATAGCAGATAATTTAGGCTACCATAACATGGAGTTTAAGGTAACCGATATAAGCAATTATAAAGCTCAGAGGGATGTTCACATGGTTATTAGTTTACATGCCTGCAATACTGCTACAGATCAGGCAATAGCTTTAGCAGTAAACAATAATGTTAAGTCTATAGTCATGGTACCGTGTTGTCAGCAGGAAATATTAAGCCAGTACTCTTATCAACCTTTTGAACCAATAATAAAACACGGACTTTTAAAGGCGAGAATGGCGGATATAATCACTGATGGAATTAGGGCCCTTTTATTAGAAGCACTAGGCTA
>CAYXPB010000053.1:2205-21818 GCA_964466645.1 uncultured Acetivibrio sp.
TTTCGGTTGTGGAATATATTTCGCCAATAGAAACTCCAAAAAATCTTATGATCAGGGCGATTAAAATTCATAAGCCAAATCCGGCGATGCTTGAAGAATATAAGGAATTGAAGAAAGCATTAAACATAAATCCGACGTTAGAAAAACTCATTATGAGATAAAAGTACAATAACTAAATAGCGCTTTTTGAATAATCAATCAGAATATACATATATTAATATATAAATAAACATAGTTTTCTTTTATGTAAATTAGTTGACTATTGCTGATTTTTTTATTAGAATGTTTCTAGACTTATAAAAAATGTATATTGTGGTAAATTGTACTGAAAAACTATTATTAATTAGAACTTTAGTGAATATTTTTTGTAAAATTTTAAATTTAGTATTAAATTATTTGATAATTTTTCCGAATAATATGTGGGAAGGGTATTTAAATAAAATTAAATTACGCTTTCTTACGTAAAATAAAGGGGCAAAAGTTGAAGAGGCTAAGTCCTAGAAATTTAATTTGTTCTATTGACAAATAATAATTGTTCAGAGCATTTTGAGAAACTTGAAATTACTAAAATCTAAACGAAGAGGTGATTGTTTTGGCAAGGACTAAGCAATTGTATGAAGATAGTGGTGTTGAACTCTCAAAAGCTACAATCAATGTTGGGGATGAGATTACTCTCCTATATAGAGGCTTGCTAGCAAAAAGCGGTGCAGACTCTGTATACGCCCATATAGGATATGGAGACAACTGGGAAGGCAAAGAATTTATTCCTATGGAAAAGGTGGAGGATGTATTTAAGGCCACTATTAAAGTAAACGTATCGGACAAATTGAATATTGCATTTAAGGATAGTGTGGATAACTGGGATAATAATTCACAGCAAAACTATTCTTTCAATGTTTCAGCAAAGGCTTCAAAGACAGCTAGTGCTGCTACTTCAAAGACAGCTTCTCCAAAGGTTAAGGCAAGTGTGCCAAAATCTGAGGCAGCAAAAGAGAGTTCTGAAACAAAAGTAAAGACAGCTAAGGCAAAAGCAACTCCATCAACAAAGTCTACAACAAAGTCAGCAGCCAAAAAGACTGCAACAGATAAATCTGTAACGGCAAAGAAAAGTAGTGCAGCTAAAAAGAACAGTAAATAGATTTAGTAGTAATGCTAATATACTAGTAGAGTACTAGAAAAATTAGCCTTTTGAACTATATCTTATCAGCTGCTAATGTTATATAATTATATTATAATAAGAAAAAGGGGGCAATACTAAATGGAGAAAGTAATGCAACCAAAAAAGGTAATTAGGCTTACAGAAGCAGAAAAGAAGATAATTTCTGAATATTCTGTTTATACTAATGATAGCATGAATAAACCACTACATTCTGGTATTATTGATAAAAAAATAATCAAATGATTATTTTCAAGATGAAAAAAGAGGTAAGTGGCCTCTTTTTTTGTTATTTAATTGATTTCAAAAAAAATATAAAAGTTTTGTTTACAGATACCGGTATAGGGTATATATAAATTGAAAATACAAATACGATTTATCAGGAGGTAACAAATATGACTATAAAAGTATATTCAACCCCGACTTGTCCATGGTGTACAATGGCGAAAGAGTATTTAAAATCAAAGAATGTGGCTTTTGATGACTTAGATGTATCAAAAGACAAAGAAGCGGCTGCGGAGATGATTCAAAAGTCAGGTCAGCGAGGTGTACCAGTTGTGGATATAGATGGGAATATAATAGTAGGTTTTGATCAAAAGACAATCGATAAACTCATTAACGTTTAAAAAGGAGGTATCCTCCTTTTTTTATGTAGCAATTTATTTTTTGAAAAGTATTAGACCATTAATTTTCTTTGGAATCATCTTGTTTCTAATTTCATAAACTTAACAAATATTTGACAAGAATTTAATATCGTATTAATATTATTTTATGGATAATTAAAGTGTATTTCTATTTTGTAGGGCATTTCTATAACAAAGCAATATTGATTCTATTGCTGTGTATTAAGTTGATTCAAGCAAAATAATGTAGTTTGTTTTAACGCATTAAAAGGGAGGATCTTGCATTGTTTAGCGTCATGATTGTTGATGATGACCCATTGATATGTGAATGGTTGGCAAATCAAATAAACTGGAACCATATTGGGTTTGAAGTTGTGTATATTGCAAATAACGGAATAGATGCATTGCATAAATTCAACGAATACAACCCCGATGTTATAATATCAGATATAAGTATGCCTAAAATGGATGGCATAGAGCTTTTAAACTCTATTAAGGAATATGAAACCGGGCCGCAGGTAGTTTTTTTAAGCGATGAAAACGATTATCCTCATGTTAAGCAGGGGATTTTGTTAGGGGCCTTCGGTTATATTTTGAAGCCTATAAATAAGGACAGCCTGAAAGAATTGATGAAAAAAGTTTTTGATGAACTTATGCTCAAGAAGCAGGAAGAAGAAAAAAAACAAAAGATCAAGGAGAAAATGGAGCTTTTCAGAGAAAGGCTTCTATATGATATATTAAGAGGAAAAGATTATCCTCTGCAAAAGTTTGACGATATAGTTGACGAGTATGGACTAAATTTGCATAAAGGTATTGTGCAGGTTGCGATTGTGGAAATAGGCAATTTCGATGATAATTCAAAGGAATTGGTTAAGAGCGGTAAATTTGATGAGCTTACAGAGAAAGTTCGCAATGAAATACTTAAAATGGCTAACGGCTTTGGAAGCATAAGCTGTGTAATAGGAGATATGGATATCGGCATATTAAGTGTGATTATACAACCGCTTAATGATGTTAAAATATCAGAGTTTGAGGAAATATCCTACTCGCTATTTTCAAAGTTATTGGAAAAGATCAAGCTTGATATGGATGTAAGGGTAACCATTGGAATTGGTAATATTCAGAATAATATAAAAGAAATCAGTTTAAGTTATATGGGTGCAAAAGCTGCATTGCGCCATAAGTATATTTTAGGTGGTAACCGTGTTATAAATATAAAAGAGTTTGATTTCGATAAACAGCAAAAAATTTTATACCCTGCAGAGCGTGAAAAACTTTTGACCGATTATATAATGACAGCTGATGAAAAAGTTCTTCAATCCATAAACAATTTGTTTAATGAAATAAGTATAGGCTCACAGGGTGTTTTGAACAGAATAGCTTTTGCTGCTAATCAGTTGGTGTATAATATTTCACGATACATAGATTCTCAATATAGCTATATAAAAAAACTATATGATTTCAACAAGTTTACTGATGTTGATTTTACAGCTTTCAAGTCGGAAGAGGAAATTAAGGAGCATTTTATATATATAGTAAATGATATTATGGAAGTAGTGAAAAAATATAAGCCAGGTCATGGAAATCCTATAATTAAAAAGGCTTGCCACTATGTGCTTCAGCACATCGATGAGGACATAACCCTTTTTACAATTTCCGATAAACTGAACTTAAGTAAAAATTACTTTTGCTCTCTTTTTAAGCAAGAGACAGGCTACAATTTCCTTGAATATGTTACTACAGTGAAGATGGAGTGGGCAAAAAGATTGCTGAAGGAAGGAAATTGTAAGACTTATGAAGTGAGTGATATGTTGGGCTATCGCGAGTCAAGCTATTTCAGTAGGTTGTTTCGGAAATATACTGACTATAGTCCGGCCGAATATAAGAAAATGTTTAGAAGCGATTCAAACGACACAAATGAATAAGACCATAGTCAATATATATAGTTCCGACCCAATAAAATCAACTTTTTTGAAACACCCGTTGATTGGTTGTTTTTTTTGAATTACCTTATTTAAAAAATTTTATGTATTTATTGAAAAATTGTGAATACAATAATGTAATGATAGACGAGATCTTTACGATGTAAGCATTACAACCTTTTAAAAATCAAACTATGCCCTGGATATAATCATTAAAACGGGGCATTAGCTTTTTATTTTGAGTTTGTGAGTTGAGTAAAGGCATATTTCTAGCATATTTTATAGTATAATTTTCGTTTTAAAAAAGGATAAATAGACTATTTATAGAATATATAAATTATACTTAGTGTAAACATAATCATAGCAAGGTGGGGGATTGGATGCAGAATAAGGAGATTATTGCTTTATTGTTGGCAGGAGGTCAGGGAAGTAGATTAGGGGTGTTAACCAAGAATATTGCAAAACCCGCAGTTTCTTATGGCGGTAAGTACAGAATAATTGATTTTTCCCTAAGTAATTGTATAAACTCAGATATTGATACCGTAGGTGTACTTACTCAATATCAACCTTTAGAACTCAACGCTCATATAGGGATCGGCAAACCGTGGGATATGGATAGAATTGACGGCGGTGTAACGATACTTTCCCCTTATCTGAAAGCTGAAATAGGAGAATGGTATAAAGGAACTGCAAATGCAATTTTTCAAAATATTCATTATGTTGACAAGCATTCACCACAATATGTTGTTATATTGTCCGGAGACCACATTTATAAGATGGATTATTCGAAGATGCTTGATTTTCATAAGGAAAATAATGCAGATGCCACAATTTCAGTAATAAAGGTACCTTTGGAGGAAGCTTCAAGATATGGCATAATGAATACTCAGCAGAACGGGAAAATTTATGAGTTTGAGGAGAAGCCTGCCAATCCGAAAAGTAATCTTGCTTCAATGGGAGTTTATATTTTCACTTGGGAAGTATTAAGGGATTATCTGATAAGGGATGATCAAAACCAGCAATCAGAGCACGATTTCGGTAAAAATATTATTCCGATGATGTTAAATGAAGAAAAAAATATGTGGGCGTACAACTTCGTCGGTTACTGGCGTGATGTGGGTACAATTCAAGCTTTTTGGGAATCAAATATGGATTTAATCAGCAGAGTACCTGAGTTTAACCTTTTTGATCCTGCATGGAAGATATTCACTCCAAATCCGGTGAAGCCTGCACACTATATTGGACCAGGAGGAAGTATCAAAAAAGCAATTGTTTCCGAAGGTTGTATGATTTACGGAAAAGTGAAGAATTCCGTTATATTTCCGGGTGCATATATCTCAGAGGGAGCGGTTGTTGAAGACTCAATAATAATGTCCGATTCCTTTGTCGGAAGGGATACATGTATCAGCCAATGCATTTTAGGTGAAAATGCGAAGGTGGGAGATAGAGTAAAAATGGGCTTTGGAGAGAATGTGCCAAATGAGCTAAAGCCTTCTATTTATGATTCCGGAATAACTGTTGTAGGAGACAGGGCTTTTATACCTGATGACTGTAATATCGGTAAGAATGTAGTGATTGATATGGGTATTACTAAAGATGAAATATGTTCTTTAAATATCGTTTCAGGAAAAAGTGTATTAAAGGGGGGAGAATGTGAATGAAAAGTACAATGGGATTAATATTGACCGGGGGAAAGAATAACAGACTGAAAGAACTAGCTGAAACGCGCTCAAGTACTGCTGTTCCGGTAGCCGGAAAGTACAGAATGATAGATTTTGCACTATCAAACATGGTCAATTCCGGGATTACTAATGTTGGAGTTCTTACTCAGTATAGTTTTCGTTCACTGATGGACCACTTAGGTTCCGGAAAAGAGTGGGATCTAGACAGAAGGAATGATGGGCTTTTCATATTTCCTCCATCTTTGACAGGCGAAAATTCTGGTTGGTATCAGGGTAGCGCCGATGCTATGTTTCACAATCTGACTTTCCTTAAGCGAAGTTTTGAGGAATATGTAGTTATTGCAATGGGAAATTGTATTTATAATATGCGCTTTGATGAGATGCTTGAGTACCATTTGGACAGTAATGCAGATATAACAATTGCCTATAGGGACATGAGCGATTTGCCTTCTGAAGAGTTGGTACACTTAGGTTCAATGAATATGGACGAGAGTGGAAGAATTAATGACTTTCAGGAGAAGCACAACGAGCCCCAATTTAAAACATGTTCTATGGGTATATACTTAATGAGGCGAGAACTTTTAATTGCACTTCTTGAAGAATGTGCTGCCCATGGGAAATATGATTTTGTTAAAGATATTCTTATTAAAAAACTAGATGCTTTAAATATATTTGGATATAGATTTAATGGATACTGGAGAAACATAAGCACAATAAATACTTACTATAGACTAAACATGGAGATGTTGAATCCTGACATCCGCAAGGAGCTTTTTGAGAGTGATGGTAAGATATACACAAAGGTTAAGGATGAAGCACCTGCTAAATACAATGATGAAGCTGAAGTTACCAACTCAATTGTGGCAGATGGATGCATAATTGAAGGAAAGGTGGAAGATTCGGTACTTTTTAGAGGTGTTACAATCAAAAAAGGTGCAAATGTTAAAAACTGCATTATTATGCAGGGAACAATTCTAGAAGAAGATGTTAATATTGAGAATACTATACTTGATAAGGGTGTTGTTTTATCAAAGGGAATACATCTAAAAGGAACTTCAAAATTCCCAATAATTGTTGCAAAAAATATAACAGTATAGTAAGCTGTAGGGGATAATGAAAAAATAATTTTCTGTTCTAACATTGGAAAAAGACCATCAAATCAAATTTTTTCATTATCCGAAACAGTGACTTACATTTTAATAATACCTAAACAAGGTGATTCCAAAATGTAAATGCTGTAATATACAAATGGTAAGAAGGGTAATTATGATGGAACAGGCTATTTTAGTTTATAATCCTTTATCAGGGGATAGGAGTATTCCTCAGAAAGTTGATCATATATTGGGTAGATTCCAAGAAGAAGGTGTATTGCTTCAACCATATAGAATTGGTGAAGCTGAAACTGATCAACTTAAAAACTTGTTGGAGAATAATAGTTATAAGTATGTTATTGCATCTGGTGGAGACGGCACATTGAATTATGTAAGTAATCTTATGCTTAAGCTAAAGTTATCTGTTCCCTTAGGAATAATTCCATCGGGAACATGCAACGATTTTGCTGCAATACTCAATATTCCTTTAGACATAGATGAAAACATTGATACAATCCTTAACGGTAAGACTGTTAAAGTTGATGTTGGCTTGATTAATGATGAAAATTATTTCTTAAGCTCATGTGCCGGCGGTGTATTTGTGGATGTTTCCTTTAATACCAACAATGACCTTAAGAGGAATTTTGGACCCTTTGCTTATTATTTAAAAGCTCTTAGCGAAGTTGCAAATATGAAATCCGTATTGTTGACTTTAAAGACAGAAGAGAAGGTTATTGAAGAAGAGGCACTTATGTTTGTAATAATAAACGGAAAACACGTTGCGGGCTTCAATAACATTCTAAAGGACGCGGATTATTCCGACGGACTTATGGACATTGCCCTTATAAAGAATTGCAAACATATTGATTTGGCAAGTATATTCTTCAAGGTATTGAGCAATGAATCAATTAATAGTAAGCATGTAATAACTTTAAAAGCAAAGTCTTGTAAAATAAAGGCGGACAAGGATATGATTCTAAGCGTTGATGGTGAAAAGGGACCTAACTTGCCGGTTAATATAAAATTTATAAAAAAAGCCTTAAACGTTTTCTGCCACCAGTGTTAGAGCTTTGGACCTTGGAATAACTTGATAGTATAGGAATTTGCATTTTGAAAGTTCGCCCGAAGGTTGATAAGTCCGTGTACGATTAGAATATGCACCTTAAGTAAAAAATTCATTGACAATTTGGATATAAATTATTATAATCTAGATTGCGAATGTAATATGGGCGATTAACTCAGCTGGTAGAGTGTCACCTTGACGTGGTGAAAGTCAGGGGTTCGAGTCCCTTATCGCCCACCAAATCCTGCCACTTTTGAACAAAGCGAATTAACCCCTACAAATAACACTATTTTGTTATTTGTAGGGGTTTTTTAACTTCTTTGAAAAGGGAGGTCCAATAGACAAGATCCTAACATATGAAAAACGCAAATTGACCGAGCATTTTTTATTAACCACCCTAATATACTTAATAGAATACAATTTATATACAAGCGGGAAGTGACTTAAAGTATATGGGGTCTAATATTTTGAAAATGCTTTTAAGTTTGGTGTTAATACTAATTAGCTGTGAATTTTTTACTAACGCTATTGAGTGGCTAGGGAAAAAGTTAAGAGTAGGGGAGGGAGTGGTTGGAAGTTTGTTTTCAGCAGTAGGTACATGCCTTCCCGAAACTATGGTGCCTGTTATAGCCATATTGTTTTTTGGAGAAAGAAACTTAATAGACATAGGTATTGGAGCTATAATAGGAGCACCGTTTATGCTTAGCACATTAGCCTTCTTTGTGACAGGCGCAAGTGTTATGATGTTTTGGTCAAAAAGAAAAAAAGGAATGATTATGAACGTAAACTGTGATATTCTATGCCGTGATATAAGCTTTTTTATAGCAGCATATAGTCTAGGTATTTCTGCATCTTTCATAGGAAGAAGTATATTTAGAAATATGATCGCTCTATTTCTAATTGCAATATATATTTATTATATATATCTTACGGTCAAGCAGGACAAAGTCCACCAAGCTCCTTTAGATAATCTTTACTTTTCAAAAATATTTCATGTCAAGACAAGGTTTCGTGTTGTTATGTTTCAGGTCTTTATAGCTCTTTTAGGAATCATACTTGGAGCTCATATGTTTGTAGTAAAAATAGAAGCAACTTCTGTATTAGTAGGTATACCCGCTATTGTTTTATCCCTTGTAATAACTCCTATAGCTACCGAACTTCCGGAAAAATTCAACAGCATAATATGGATAAGCAAAAACAGGGATGCTTTAGCGATGGGCAATATAACAGGTGCTATGGTATTTCAAAGCTGTATACCCGTTTCAATAGGGATTTTGGCTACTGATTGGGTATTGAATTTTAATGCGGTTATTAGTGCCCTTATAGCAGTTGTTTCAGCATCTATAGTGTATTTTTGGGCTGAAAACAAAAAAAGTTTGAACCCTATACCTTTAGTTTTAGGAGGAGCTTTTTATATTATATTTATTATATCTCTACTAATGAATTTTTAGGAAACACCTTAAGCTGATTCCTAAAAAATGTTTTCTATATTTAGGGATTCCTTTTCCGGTATATGGGTTATATAATTTTTTAAGGTTGACAGCTCTGCCAGTGCTAAAGATGCTTCTTTTGCTTTTATATATTCCGCTACTTTTGTAAGTGCGTCTTCTATGTTGTCAATTTCGGCATGGTCGATCAACAGTGCCCATTTGCTTTCTACTGTTGGCCACTCGCTTAAAATGGAAGCAAGAACGGATTGGGCCTTTTCCCAATCTTCTTCCTTCATGTTGGCTTCAACAGTTACTATTTTTTCTTCAAGACTATGAGCATCGCTTAATAAAATACGATTTGTAAAAAATGCAGCGCCTAAAATCAGCGCAACTATAGCGGTTATTAATATGAGGACTTTTGCAGTATGCAAGTTAGTTTTGCCCCCTCTCTAAAGATTTAGTTTGCCAATATAGATTTCCTTGACTATCTAAAGAGGCAAAAAGGATATTTTCGGGTTTATCAACACCAAATTTCTTTAATTCATCTAAAAGCCAAGCTACGCTTAAATTGGCTTTTTGTAAATTATTGTAGTTTATGCTGCCATCCACAATAAGGTCTAGAGATAAACCTTCATAGTTTGTAGGTATATTCAGGTCTTCCGCAGTTATAGCTCTTTTTTGGGATTTTGGAATTACACTAAGTTGGCCATTGGTTTCAAGTATTGCAAACTCAACATCAGAAATATTTGGGGTGTTGTTGATTCTTAATTGCTCTAAAAGGTCGCTTATAGTAAACATCTCTTTTTTGAGTTGATCTTCTTGTATTTTACCATTTGCTATTAATATACTTGGCTTTCCGCATATAACTCCCCTAGCTTTTATGCTTTTTAAGGAAATAAAGGATAAGGTCATTTGTGCAATTAATAAAGTGAGTATTGGGATTATTCCACTAATCAGTGGAATGCCTGTATTTTGCATTGGTACTGCTGCTAGTTCCGATATAAGGATAGCAACAGCAAGTTCAAAGGGTTGGAGTTCACCGATTTGTCTTTTGCCCATTACCCTCATAGTAATTACAACAAGTGAAAATAAAATCAAGGTTCTTGTAAAAACTACAAGCACAGAATCATCCTTTCAATATTTTAGATCGAAACAAAACTCACTACATTAGTATTCTTTCAATTTGGACTTTTATTATACATAAGAGCCTTTCAAAAAACCCAGCATGAAAGCTTTTAGATAAAAAATGTGTGAAAGGTTGTGTAATATTTAGATTTGGCGAGGAATTGTAAAATAAACTATTGTAAGATAGAAATATTTACTTAATAGATTGCATGTTAAAGAATTCAATGCTATACAAATATAAGTGATATAATATAAAATAGATTTCATTAGGCTATTGAGCAGTTGTTTTTTGCAGTACCTTAGATGTTTACTGAGTATTCATAGATAAATTTATTAATAATAGAGTCATTAATAGTTATAGTACAGGAGGAAGGATATGCAAATTATTGTAATCGGGTGTGGAAAAGTTGGAGCAAGGTTCGCTCAAGTATTGTCGGAAGAAGGCAATGATGTAGTTATTGTGGATAATGACAGCAACTCTTTTAAAGCTCTTGACCCGGAATTTGACGGCATAACTATAACAGGGGTGCCAATTGATCAGGATGTGTTGAAGAAAGCAGGAATAGAGACTGCAGATGTATTAGCTGCTGTTACTCCTGATGATAATGTCAATATTATGGTTTGCCAAGTTGCTAAAGAGATTTTTAAGATTCCAAAAGTTGTAGCAAGAATATATGATCCTGCTCGTGAACAGGTATTCCATCAATTTGGTCTTACTACCATATGTCCTACGCAAATGACTGTTGAGGTTATAAAGTCCATGGTTGTCAATGAGCCTAAGACCTCATTGCATACGATAGGTAATACGGCTTTGACCTATAACTATGTTAAGGCGCAGAATCTATACTACGGTAAAAAGTTGAGTTCGGTGAAACTTAAGGACAACTCCTTTGTTTTTGGAATTATTCAAAACGGATGTTTTTATTTTTCGAATGAAGATGTCACGGTAAACCAAGGGGATACTATTGTTATAGCACAAAAAAGTTGATAAACTTTTTTATATTAGCATATTTCTAAAAAAATATACTTTCGGAGGTTTATAAATGTATATTATTGTTGCCGGAGGCGGAAAGATAGGCTACTATCTGATAAAAACGCTTCTATCTTATAAACATAAGGTGTCAGTTATTGAGCCACAGGTTGAATTGTGTGAAAAGCTTGCAAATGAGCTTCATATTCCTACATTTAACGGGGATGCAACCGATTTGGACATATTAAGTCAGGTAGAGGTTGCTAAAGCAGATACGTTTATTGCGGTTACAGGTAAGGATGAAGATAATCTTATTGCATGTCAGCTTGCGAAGAGAAACTTTGGAGTTAGGCGAACTATAGCTAGGGTTAACAATCCTAAAAATATAGATGTTTTTCAAAAACTTGGTGTTGACTTGGCGGTGAGCAGCACTTCCGTAATTGCAGAGTTAATTGAGCAGGAAGTGGATTACACGGGTATGAAGACTTTGATGAAGCTAAAAAGCGGTAAAATGGTCTTAAGTGAGGTGGTCATAACTGGTAAGTCTCCCGTTATAAATAAGAGTTTGAAAGATATCAGTATACCTAAGGATTGCATACTTATTTCAGTTATAAGAGGTGAAGAAGTAATTATTCCTAATGGTTTTACCGTATTAAAAGAAAGTGATTATGTTATTGCTGTTTCGTCGAGACAAGATCAAGAAGAATTAAAGGAGTACTTCCTCGGAAAGAGTGGAATTTTTTGAAATGGCACTTGCAAAGTTCTTTTAGAAACACCAAATAGAAAACTCCGGTGACATCTCACAATGTAGAAGTTCGGAGTTTTCTGCATTCTTAGCCCACTACTATTTTACCTTCAGGGTAAACCATATCTTCATTCTTTCTTCCGTTCCTTAATGAAAGCGATAAGGCAAAGGTGAGAGGTCCGACTCTCCCTAAAAACATAGTGATGATAATTGCAATTTTGCTTGCCGTATGAAGATTAGAGGTGCCGAAGGATGAAATTCCAACAGTTGCAAAGGCTGAGGTAATCTCATATAAAGTATCAACGAATGAAAAACCGTCTATTGCAAGCACTGAAGTGGTAACTGCGATTACAATTATCAAGCTCAAACCGATTATTGAAAGAGCTTTTAAAACTAGATTATGTGATATTTTATGCTTGAATATAATTGTATCATTTTTTCCTCTCGTTTGAGAATAGATTGCAGCTATTATAATACCAAAAGTTGTTACCTTAATACCGCCACCTGTTGAACCTGGAGATGCACCAATAAACATAAGTAAAATATTTACTACTTTCGTTATTTCATGCATTTCAAATATAGGAATTGAATTAAAACCGGCTGTCCTTAAGGTGACCGATTGAAAATACGCATTAAGTAATTTGCTCGGAATACTTAAGTTACCTAAGGTGTAAGGGTTGTTGTGCTCGGATATAAAGATGAAAAGTGTTCCGAATACCAGCAATATAGTTGTAAACACCAGCACAACTTTTGTATGTACAAGAAACTGCTTGTTTTTCCTGAATTCGTATAAGTCCTTCCACACCAAAAAACCTAGACCTCCGATGATAATCAAGGCAGCTGTAGTTAGCAAAAAAAGTGGGTCATTCTTGAAGTTGGTAAGGCTTTGATAATTGCCTATAATATCAAAGCCTGCATTACAGAACGCAGAGATAGAGTGAAAGAAGGACATATAAATGCCTTTTAAACCGTATTGAGGTATAAATTTTATGGAAAATATAATTGCACCGATAAATTCGATAAGAAAAGTTATTGATATTACTTTTCTAATTAGCCTTAAGACTCCTTCGGAACTGAAATGATTAAGCGATTCCTGAGCAAGTATTCTTCCCTTGATGCCTACTTTTTTTCCAAGAAGTACTGAAAAAAACGTTGTAATGGTAACAAGTCCAAGACCACCTATTTGTATTAGCAGTATAATTACCGTCCGACCGAAAATACTCCATTGTGTAGCAGTATCGACAACAACTAATCCGGTAACACAGGTGGCTGATGTAGCTGTAAAAAGTGCTGTAAGAAAGCTTACTTGTGGTTGCCCAGAATTGGATGCTATTGGAAGGGCAAGTAAGAGTGCGCCCAAAAAGATTACAGCTAAAAAACTGAATACGATTATCTTAGTTGGTTCAAGAGATATAATTTTGTTGTTTTTAAATTTAAATTGTAGCTTTACCATATATACCACCATTTCTTTGAGAAATATTTGCGAAACATAGGGTAAATTATACCATACTGGTTTCGCAAAGAAAAGTGACCTCCTGCCTTTTTTGAAACACCCATTGACCAGTTGCTTTTTTGGAATTACCTAAAATAAAAAAATAGCAGGAGATAATCTCCTGCTATTTTTTATTACTTATCCTTATCTTGAAGTATCTCCTGAGCGTTCAGAAGGATAGCTGTTTCCAGTGTAGGATTGGAATACTTTCTTAACGATGTTACCACCTATCTTACCAGCTTCTCTTGAACTTAAGTCACCGTTGTAACCTTGTTTTAAGTTAACTCCAACTTCTTTTGCAATTTCGTATTTCATGTTTTCGAATGAAGTTTTGCTATTATTGTTGTTTGCCACTGTTATCACCTCCTTAGTCTTATTGTGTCTTAAATAAAACAGATTATGAGTAGAAAGATTTTCTAGTTTTAGTTAGGTTAGGTGATATCAAAAAACAACTGAAAAAAGCAAAGGAACTCAATGCCCTTTGCCTTTATTATGTCAGAAATAAGAAAAGAATATGGTGTTAAATATTTCTATGCTTTTTTAGTACTATTTTTTTCTTTATATTTATATTATCTGGAATATTTATTTTTCTTCCGATATCCCAAAACTTTGCTACGCTATCATCGGGTATTTTAATCTCGTGAGTACTTTCAATACTTAAAATAAAATCAACAATCTCTTTGGCAACGTTAGGGTTTAAAAATTTCTTTTGAGATTTCTTTATCTGCTTTAGTTTGCTGCCGTTGTTAATAAGCAAATCTCTGACTATTGACTTAAGTCTGCGTGTCTCTTTGCATACGACTCCTAAGTTATGTTTTATAAGATACCCAGGATTCCCTTCCTCCTGGCCTGGCAGGTTGCCTGTAACAATAAGAGGTACGTTGCAGGCAACTACTTCCATCATTACATTTGGGCTTCCACGGGTAATTGCTAAATCGGATGAAAGCATCAAATCCTGGACATTTTCAGTAAAACCAAAAATTTCAACTCTTTCGGTGCCAAATCTTTCATAAAGTCTTCTTTCAAGTCTTCTTTTGAGTATTTTATTTCTTCCGGTAATAATTTTTACCTTGCAGTTAAAATTCTTTAGAAGGATACGAGCAATCGTACTCATATTCCCGGAGCCTTCACCGCCGCTCATGATAAGGCACTCTAAAGGACGATTTCTGGTATAAATACGCTCTTGTGTATCATTATTTAGATGCTCAAGAAATCTATGCCTTACAGGAAAACCTATTAATTTCAATTTGGATTCGGACACATCAAACTCAAGGCATTTATACTTTGACTCCTTAGTTGGACATATAATGTAGTCCGCCCTAGGATCTGACCACAGGGGTGTAATAGAAACCAGATCCGCTATTAATGTAACAAAAGGAATTTTTATATTGTATTCTTCTAGAATATTTAAAATCGAGCCGTTAAAATTTGGGTGAACAGAAAGTATTAAATCTGGTTTAACGCTTCTTAATAGCTTTAAAAAACTGTCACGCATAGCAACTTCAGTGAAATCATTGACAATAGAAGGTCTTTTTTGAGAAACATCCCATATTACTTTCCAGACTTCTTTTGCGTTTCTTGTTATTGAGCCATAGAGTTTACCTATTCTCAGACCTAAATTACCTATAAGTGAAAAACCATCAACAACATGTACATTCACATCAGGATGAAGAGAAAATTTTTCCTGCAATGAATCTGTTATGCTTTTGTGTCCGTGACCTGTATAATTGGATGAAATTATTAATATATTTTTAGCCATAAATCCTCCTCCATAATTGAATACAATTAAATATAAATTAATTTTATATTAGGTGTTTGAAAAAAGTCATTAGTCAATATATATATTTCTGACCCAACACCCATTGACCATTTGCTTTTTGAAATCACCTTATCACAGTTTGTGTCCTTCAAACATAAGCAAAGTTTATTCTAGCATTTATATTATATTACTTAATTTTTACAAGTAAAAGCTTTTATATGAGTTTTAGTGAAAATATTTTAGAACTTGTTTCTTTTGGCCCTAAATTTCCTTGATAAGGTGGAAGGTGATTCCAAAAAAATAACTGGTCAATTGGTGTTTCAAAAAAGCTGATTTTATTGGGTTTGAACTATAAATTTTGACTAATGAGTTTTTTTGAAATACCTAAATAATTACGTTTGTTTTACTTCAAAATCTTTATAGAAAAATGAAGTGGCGATCGAAGCAGAGGTTATTTCCACTTGAGTGTTTTTTATAATAAGAGTGCAGTTTGGATATACTTTTTTTGTTATGGAGATTTCACCGTCTCCTTTTGCCCTAAGATATCTGTTAATGTTCTTTTTTTCTTGTTCGAGATCTTTTATAGTATCTCGCATTTCAGCTAATTTCAGTAAAGTTTGATTGTAAAGTTTGAGTTCATTGGAATTCATCCCATTTTGTGAAATATTAGAGATCTCTTTTTTCAGGAGTTGCTGTTCATCTTTTAGACTTTCGATGTTTTTTATAATAGAATTAAGACTTTCGGTGTAGGAGTTTCTGTCAAAGCCGGTTACTTCAACTACAGTTTTAACTTCTAAAGGAGATCCAATTACTGCTGAAGTTACTTTTGTTACAGCTTTAATGTGTCCTCCTATGATATTTCCCTTAACGGATTCAATAAATACCTCTTTAGCATCAATAGTACTGTTTATGCAATAAAAGCCTATATGGACAAGACCTCCACATTGTAAAGTTGTGTTATCTGCGAACTTTGTGTAAATATCTTTTTTTGCATGTATGAACGATTGGTTTTTTGATACTATTCCGCCTCTAATAAATATGCTTCCTTGAAGGCTTTTTACTGCTTTTACGTTTCCTAAACCTATAGGACTTTTTATTTCTATATCTTTAGTTGCCTCCACTGAAAAACCGTCAGTAATAGTACCAGTGATTGTTACATAACCGTCAAAATTAATATTTCCCGTGTTAAAATCTACATCTCCATCTATCTCAAGATGACAAGACACACTTATTTTGCCGTCAATATAGTTAGCGGCACCATCTATTTTGGAAAATAAGATGGTTTTATCGTTTACAGGTATTTCATAAACGGTGTTTTTATCATAAAGCAGTGGTAATTGTTTACCCTTTACAGCTGTAATTGTGTTGCCTGTAATGGTTCTTCCGTGAAAACCTTCTTTTGCCTCAATTCGTTCACCAAGCCAATCTCCGGCTTTTACTTTGTTTATGAGCTTTAATTCATAATAATTTGTTTTTCCATCATCTTTTATTTCTGGTTTCAATTCACTTAAACTATACATCTTTACAATACTGTCTTTACCGTCAATACTTGCTTGACCTTCAGCAATAGTGTAGGTTTTACCTGCTTCAATATCGCTTTGAAAGAAATCGCGTTTTATTCCGAAGGTTATCTCTTTTTTGTTAAGCGCTGCATAGGTTTCTTGAATAAGATTTTCACGGTTTCTTAAATCGAGATAGTCCTTAGGTGCGTTGTAAGAAACTGTGGCTTTAAGACTGTCCTCAGAAACTCTAATAACTATTTTTTCTTTCAGTTCACCAAATTTTCTTGGAGGTTAGGGTGCGCTATTAATAGCAGTTTTTATGACATTAAAGTCAGTAATCATAAATTCAGGATGGGAATTAATTATATCGTTTAGCCGATTAAAGGGCATCCCATTTTTTATTGACTCTAAATATAGATTATCAGATAATATGTACATTTTTACATATTCATCCGAATATACAATTTGATTACCCATATAATGCAATACACCTCCTACTATAAATATCGGTGCATATTAAATATTAATTTATACTTGCTTAATTTTCAAGATAATAGGGTGATTCCAAAATTATTGGATATAAACTTTTTATAAGTTACATATAGATTTATATATAAGGTATAAGTGATTCCCAAAAAATAACTTACTACAAAATTATAAAATAAAAAAAGTTATGGATGTGATGAGATTGTTAAAAAAGCTACTAAAACAAAAGATTATAATTGCAATTACATGCGTTAGTTTACTTTCATTTAGTGTTAGTGTTTTTGCTGATGATTTTATCGAAGATGAACCCTTCCAAGAAGTTTTTTCAACAGAAGTAAGCGGAACACCTGAGCTAAAATCTCCTAAAATAGAAGCTGGTGCTGCTATAGTAGTGGATATGAAAAGTGGAAGGGTCTTATATGAAAAAAATGCGTATTCAAGAAAGTCGATAGCTAGTACCACTAAGATAATGACAGCTATAGTGGCGATAGAAAGGGGAAATCTTGACGATGTGGTGAAAGTTAGCAAAAGGGCGGCAAACATAAGGGGCTCTGTAATAAAGCTCAGAGCAGGAGAAGAATTGACTCTCAAAGAGCTGTTATATGGATTAATGCTCAAATCAGGAAATGATGCTGCGATAGCTATAGCTGAACATATAGGGGGAAGTGTGGAGGAGTTTGCGGTTTTGATGAATGAAAAAGCGCAAGAACTTGGGCTTAAAAATACGCAATTTAAAACACCTCATGGTCTTGATACTCCAGGGCATTACTCAACTGCATATGAACTTGCACAAATAGCAAGATATGCTTTGAACAATCCTACCTTCTCTAAAATAGTTGGTACGCAAAATATATCTATTACAGGAAGAAGTCTTTATACTACAAATGAAATGCTTGGGGCGTATTCCGGTGCAGATGGAGTAAAGACTGGGTATACGGGTCAAGCTGGAAGATGTCTTGTTACATCTGTCACTAGAAATAAAATGAGATTTATTTCAGTAGTTTTGAATTGCGCTAGCAGATCGGTAAGGGCACAGAGCAGTAAAGTAATTTTAGATTATGCTTTTAACAATTACAGCTTGTGTAATCTTTTGGAAGAAGCGGAGAATATAGGGAATCTTCCAGTACTAAAAGGTAAAGCTCAAACAGTACCTATAGTACCGGAAAAAGGCATAGAAATGCCTCTGAATAAAGAAGAAAAAGATAATATGGAGATGGATATTTGTTTGTATAGCGATAAATTGACAGCACCGGTTGAAGTGGACTTTGAGGTGGGGTATATAAAATTTATGGTAAAAGGTAATTCAATTGCGAAAGTAGCTCTAAAGACCAATAGTAGTGTGGAAAGAAAACTTTTTGCCGACTACTACAGGGATATAGTTGGAATATGGTACAAACTGATAAAGTTAGGTGATTCAAAAAATATAACTGATCAATCTCTATTTTAAAAGATCTGATTTGCATTTTTCAAGTAGCAAAATAATGTCCTTCTGCTTGGAATTACCTTAAAACTCTTTTTTTTGAAAGTCCCCTAAATCAAGAAGGCTGATTTTCTTTTTTTCAAGATTATCAATAAGATTTAGGAATTCCTGTTTGTTTTTTTCATCCATATCTCGAATCATCAGGCCATATTCGTTATAACCTTCATTAGGCGATTCACGAATAATATTGGCTGTAAGTTCGATATATTTGTCAGTATTGATATTTGTTGAAAATTTTATTTGTACATCAATCAAAGTCTGAAATTTATGATTACATACGATAGCCATTCCACTTAGACTGATGTTTTTTGTTAATCCGTATATAGCACGTGAGTCCTTGATTTCAAAAATATTAGTCGGGAAATTGACAAGATATCGTTGGTCTCTTCGTATATTATGATATCTATAAGTCTTGGTGTTCATGATTTTTACGATCCCGGGACTTGAAATATCGATATGGTATACTTCGCCGTATACAATATATTCATAATCTCTAGATAATATCTGGCACTTCACTTTATCACCTATCAGAACGCTTCCCTTAATAAAAGGTTCGGTAAGTTTGACGTATATAAAGTTGTCCTTATAGTCTACAATAGCATTAAGCATTCCTTCAAATACTCTAGCGTGTTTGATGTTCATAAGGGTTCCTTTAGCAAAAATCAAGTGCTTTTCTTCTTCAGGCAACTCCTTGAGAATATTAGATGAATTGTGATTTGACATTTTCTACACCTCGCAAGATTATAAGTATTTTGAATAAAGACATTTCTATAAGGTGTTTCAAAAAAATCATTAGTCAATATATATTGTTCAACCTAATCATGAAAGCTTAAAAGCTTTCAAACAGAGGAACGTTATTTTACAGTGCAAAAAATGTAAATCAACTTTTTCGAAATATCCATCGACCAGTTATTTTTTTTGAAGCACCTAAATCATCTGTAAAAGTTTTTTCGACGAGCATATAGCTTTTTTGTTGAAAATAAAGATATACAGATATATTCGATAAATATTATTAAAACCCTTTTTTTGTTGTTTTGTTTTGTGTTAATGTGTAAAATAGTATAAAATTAGTATTAATAAAACATAA
>CAYXPB010000054.1:0-21659 GCA_964466645.1 uncultured Acetivibrio sp.
AAAGGAAAGCAGAAGGTATTATTGCGGTTTTACATGATATTACAGTCCAGCAAAAGCTGGATAATATGAGACGCGAATTTGTTGCAAATGTTTCGCACGAGCTTAGAACACCTTTGACCTCAATTAAAAGCTACTCAGAGACTCTGATGGATGGTGCACTTGACGATCCAGAAACAGCACATAGGTTTCTTGAAGTTATAAATTCTGAGGCTGATAGAATGACAAGACTAGTTAAAGATTTGCTACAACTTTCTAGATTGGAAAATGAGCAATTACAGTGGAATATGCAGAGCTTTAGTTTTGATAGCCTTGTCAGAAGCTCAGTAGAAAAGATTGAATTGTCTGCAAAGGAAAAGGGGCAAATTATAGAGTGCTTTTCAATAGGAGATAAACCGCAGGTTTTAGCTGACAAAGATAGAATTGAGCAAGTTATACTTAATTTGCTTACTAATGCAATTAAATATACTCCTGAGAAGGGCAAGATTATTGTATACGTCGGTAAGATGTATAGCGATGCCTATGTAAAAGTTATCGATTCGGGTATAGGAATTCCTGAGGAGGATATTAAGAGGGTCTTTGAAAGATTTTACAGAGTGGATAAAGCTCGTTCTAGGGAAATGGGTGGAACAGGGCTTGGACTTTCTATAGCTAAGGAGATAATAGAGGCTCACAAGGGAAGTATTTCAATTACAAGTCAACTAGGTAAGGGGACTGAAGTGACGGTAAGATTGCCTATATACTATGTCGAGCAAGCTTCAAAAGAAGATGTAATTGAATCTTAAATGTCGTGTAACAATCCTGTAATATAATTAATATATAATATATTATATGATAGTGAGCTTATAATATATTTAAGCATATTGCTTATAAAAAGGGTGGATGTTAAAATGTACAAAAAAATAATTTACATATTTGCACTGGTTCTGTTAATAACCAGTTTCAGTGTTACTTCTTTTGCTGAAGGTGTTGAGAATCAAGAATTACTTGACCAGTATACAATTTTGTCTGATAAGGCTACAAGCGATACTGATCAGTTTATGGTTACCATAACCCGGCCGGAAGGTGATGAGTCGACATTTAAGAAATCTTATGTTATTTGCGGCAATTCCGTTAACGATGAAATAAGTGTAATGCTTTTGATCTATGACGATTATGAGAATAAGTACATACCTTTTGCTAATACAGATGGTGATTACATATGGGATATAGGTGGTTCAGGAATATTTATGAAAGAAGTTATACTTCCCAATAAAGGTGCAAACGATGTAAGAATTATTGCCTATAAGAAGAACGAAGCAGAAAGATTGTTAAGCGAAACCAATTTGCAGATAAATAGTTTTAAAGTTTCTGTATTGGATAGTGGAATAAAAGAGGCGATAAAAACTGGGTTTTTAAAGATTACAGATATGCTAAACGGGTTATTTAAGTAAAGTAAGAGGTGTCTGATATTAAAAGGATGAGACGGTTTAGATTTGAGAGATTTAAATTGTATATTTTAATAGTATTGGTTATGACGAGTTTTATACAGGTAGGAATCCTTTGGAATTATCAAAATGAAGGGTTACCTACTAATTTTTTATGGAATATTTTCGCAAGCAGTAGTAATAAGGTTCCTAGTGATGTAAGTGATTACGTTAAACTTTTTAGGATTACTGCTACCGAAGGTTATGACGAATCACATTTTATAATTGATGAAACACACGAGCATTATGACAAACTATGCGATGAAGTGTTATACTATTTAACCAACTTGTTAGAAGGGAAGGAAATTCTACGTAAACAGACATATTCGGAGGAATACTGGGGCAAAGTAGTTGTAAAAAAGAGCTTTGTGTTTGAATTTAAGACAATAATAGATACAAGTATTTTGGCGGCATTACTAAATGTGGAAGACAGCTTAAGTACGGAATTTGATGGTATATATAAAATAGCTTTATTGCCAAGGGTGGACTCTAACAACAACATTGGTCTATACGTATATGACGGAACAAAGACCTATGGTTATGTGTTGCCTTTTTATGAGAAGGGATTAAGCAGAGAGAAATATAATGATATACTGATTTCGCTTGAAGAGGATGAGACTTATAGCTATGTAGTTATGAACGAATGGATGGGCATTAATAAAACTCCTTATAGCATTAAGCCTGATATTTTGATACCTAGAGGAAGTGCTTCTGATGATTTTCCTGATATTATCAGTACAGTGCCACAGATTATACGAGATATTGATACTACGAATAAGGAAGAGCTTGAAAAGATTGCAGCAAAGGTTTTGGGAAGTGATAAGGAAAGACTTACTTGGGGAGTTGATATGGACAACTCTATAGTATTTAGAAATCCGAGCAAAACCTATAAAATCCATCAGGATGGGCTTATGGAATATAAGTATCTATCTCAATATGATAGGGCTGATAAGGGCTCTGAAATAGAGGCTCTTGAAAGGGCAATTGAGTTTATTTCCAAAATAGCAGATTTAACTAAAGGAGCAGATATTTATTTATCCGGAATAAACAGTGATAAAGATGGATATTATACATTTACTTTTGATTATAAAGTCAGTCAAAGACCTGTTTCTTTCCTAGAGTATCCGGTAAATACTGGTAAGGAAGGTTTTGTAAATAATGCAATTGAGATTAATGCTAATAAAAAGAAAGTATTAAGTTGTTACTGTATTCTAAAAGAGTTTTCTATTGGAAGCAATAGTTTACAAGTAAGGACTTACCCATTTGACTTGCTTGATGATGTTTTTAGAAAGTATGAACATTTAAATTTTTATAATTTTTCTGTAAAAGATGTAATTATATCCTATGAGGCAAAATACAGTGAAAATACGGAACACTTAGAACCTATTTGGCTCATAGAAACAATGGATGGAAGGAATTTTACAGTTGAAATGAAAGAGAAAAAAGGGGAGTAATTATGGATTGGGCAAAGGCAAAAAATATACTCGTTTTTATATTTGTTCTATTGAACCTTTTTCTTTCTATTACTTTGATTACTTTATTTAATTCTGATAATATATCAGGTGAAGTGATTGACAATACAGATAAAGTCCTTAAAAACCGTGGGATTGTTTTAGACTGTGAAATTCCCTTGTATAATAAGGAAATGGGTACTTTAATCAGCTCTAGTACAATTTTAGATAAGGATTTGATAATAAAGAATTTTTTTGGAGAAGTAAAGTATATAGAGGAGACCTTTAATGAAAGTATAAATGCTGTATGTGGAAATAAAAAGTTGGTGATTGAAAAAGTAAACACATTTGTTTACAATAATAGCGACCCTCAAGAAGCAATTTATCTAACTGATTCAAAAAGGGTTCAAAGTTATCTTGCAAATTTGTTTAAAGAAATGAAGGTACCCTTTGATAAGTTTTATTTTGATAAGACGGAAGAAACTTCAGAAGGTCAAAAATTATATACGTTTAGGCAAAAAAAACAAGGATTTTGGTTGTACAGCAATTATGTTGAAGTTGCTATATCAACAAGTGGAATTACCTATTTGAAGTATAATAACAGAAATGCTAAAGAGATTACTGGCAGACAGAAAATAGTACCTGCTTATCAAATACTAGTAAAGAATCTGACAAACGACAGTGGTACAGTTATTAGTAAAATTGATTTGGGATTTGGCGAGCAATTTGTAGGAGATGATACGAAAGTGCTTGATGATATCCCTGTGTGGAGAATAACTGCTAAAAAGTCAGAAAAAATTGTGGAAAGATACTTTAAAGTATATAATGGTGAGGAAGTAAAATTAAATGACAAATAAACAGGTTAATCAATGATTTTTAGGTGTGTAATTTATTGAAATATAGTACTATAATTAGTATGGAATGTTTTACCGGTCAAAAGAAAATGAGTGGGGGCGTTATATTTGGAGAAGTTTTTAATTCGAGGCGGCAAACCGCTTGTAGGTGAAGTAAGTATAAGCGGAGCTAAGAATTCAGTGGTGGCTATTATACCTGCTGCTTTATTGGTTGATGGACCCTGTAAAATAGAAAATATTCCTGAAATAAGTGATGTTAGGATTTTAATAGATATTTTAAAAGAATTAGGTTGTGAAGTTGAATTTGACACTAAAGACAGTATAAGAATAAACTCGCAATACGTTAAATCAAATACTGCTACATATGATATGATAAAGAGTCTTCGGGCGTCTTACTACATATTAGGTGCTTTACTCGGACGATTTAAAAAAGCGGAAGTGGCTTTCCCCGGTGGATGTGATTTTGGGTATAGGCCTATAGACCAACATATTAAAGGTTTTGAAAAACTAGGTGCAAAAGTTGAAATAGATCACGGTGTTATAAAGCTTGAGGCAGAAAGGCTTGTAGGCAGCCAGATTTATATGGATGTAGTTAGTGTTGGAGCTACTATTAATATTATGATTGCAGCAGTTAAGGCAGAAGGCACTACTGTAATTGAAAATGCCGCAAAAGAACCGCATGTTGTTGACGTGGCGAACTTCCTTAATGCAATGGGAGCTAACATAAAAGGCGCGGGTACCGATGTAATTAAGATTAAAGGAGTATCGAACCTTACAGGGGGAGCTACCCATTGTGTGATACCTGACCAGATAGAGGCCGGAACTTTTATGATTACTGCTGCTGCTACAAAAGGTGATATAATTGTAAGGAATATTATTCCTAAACATATGGAGTCACTAAGTGCCAAACTTATTGAAATGGGTGCAGAAGTTGAGGAGGATGGGGATTGGATAAGGGTTAAGGGACCTGAAAATATATTGAAAGCTAATATAAAGACTCTTCCATATCCGGGGTTTCCAACCGATTTGCATCCACTTGCATCGGTTATGCTGTGTTTGGCAGAAGGTACGAGTACAGTCACTGAAGGGATATGGGATTCAAGGTTTCAATATGTTGATGAACTGAAAAGAATGGGTGCGCAAGTCAAAGTTGAGGGAAGAATGGCAGTATTTGAAGGGATTCCAAGACTTTCCGGCGCACCAGTGAAAGCCACTGATTTGAGGGCCGGAGCGGCAATGATCATTGCTGGGCTGGTTGCAGAAGGTGAAACTGAGGTATATAATATAAACTACATAGATAGAGGATATGAATTAATAGAAGAGAAGCTTAGGAGTCTCGGAGCTGATATTACAAGAGTTGAAGACTGAGTTATGGCTACCTATAGCTTTTTAGGTTATTTCGATAATGAATAGTGAAGTGCCATTGTATATAAAATGGCCTAAACAGGAGAAAAACCAATGATGAAATTTTGTAGTTTATATAGTGGAAGTAGTGGGAATTGCCTGTTTGTATCGGATGGTAAGACAAAGATTTTAGTTGATTGCGGTATGAGTGGTAAGAGGATAGTTGAAGCGCTTGTTGCCATAGGAGAGAATCCTTCGGAATTAAGCGCTGTTTTAGTTTCTCATGAACATAGTGATCATATAAAAGGAGCGGGCATACTGTCTAGAAAGTTTGATATACCCATTTATGCTAATGAAAATACATGGAATGCTATGGAACAGGATCTTGGACCTGTAAATATTAAGAATAAGATGTGTTTTGACAACTGCAAAGAGTTTGAGATAGGTAATATATATGTTAAAGCGTTTCCAATTCCTCATGATGCGATTGATCCTGTGGGATTTAACTTCTTTTTGGACAATAAGAAAATTACTACTGCAACAGACATAGGGCACATGACAAACAAACTTTTAAGTTATTTAATGGGCAGCGATCTTTTGTTAATTGAGTCTAACCATGACGTTGAAATGTTAAAGGTGGGACCATACCCATGGCCGCTAAAAAAGAGAATATTAGGAGAAAGAGGGCATTTGTCCAATGAGATGGCAGGAAAGGTAGTGGCATATTTGGCTAAAAACGGCACTAAGAAATTTTTGTTAGGGCACTTAAGCAGGGAAAACAATTTTCCTGAGCTTGCCTATCAGACAGTTTGCAATGTTCTTAGTGAAAATGATATCTGCGCAGGCAAAGACGTAATGCTGTCTGTGGCCTTACGTGACAGGGTTGGGGCAGTAGTAGAGGTTTAGGAGGATATAATGAAATTAACGGTAGTTGCAGTAGGGAAGCTCAAGGAAAAGTATCTGAAGGAAGGGATAAGTGAATATAGCAAAAGACTTTCAAGGTTTTGTGAGCTTCAAGTTATAGAGGTTGATGACGAACAGGCACCGGAGAATTTGAGTGAGTCCCAGGAAATTCAGGTAAAAAGAAGAGAAGCCGAGCGAATTATGAAGAAAGTTAAGGACGGATCGGCCTTGATAGTACTAGACCTAAAAGGAAAAAAGCTCAATTCGGAGGGATTTGCAGATAAGCTTAATTCCTTTTTTATTTCCGGCAAATCGCATATTACGTTTGTGATTGGAGGATCGTTAGGTTTAGATGAAAAGCTTGTTGAAAAGGCTGACTTTAGGCTATGCTTATCGGATATGACTTTTCCGCACCAGTTGGCCAGGCTTATTTTATTTGAACAGGTTTTTAGAGTTTTTAAAATTCTTAACAATGAGACGTACCATAAATAAGGTGATTTGCAGAAATTTTGCATTGCAATTTTAGTAAATCTGATTTGATGGGCTTTATGACTTAAATATTGTATAGGTTATTTTTAGAAATGACCTGATAAAAATTTTATTTCTATATTAAAGAGTTCTATAATGTTTTTGTTAATTTTAGCAATGGGCTAAATCAAACTTCTTTGTAGATTTCCTTGCAACAAAGATTGGTGGTAAGAGTATTTTTTCCGATAAAGAATTTGGGTTGTCCGTTTTTTCTAATAAACTCTTAACTGCCCGTTGTCCCATGGCTTCTTTTGAAATGTGCATGGTTGTCAATTCAGGGGTAATATTCTTTGAAGACTCAATATTATCAAAACCTACCATCGAAATATCGTTCGGAACGGATAAGTTCATGGATTTAAAAGCGTTTATAACGGTTATTGCCTCAATATCGTTACAGCAAAGGAAAGCTGAAGGCAACTTTGGAAGCTTTTTGATTTCCTCAACAACCCTTCCGATACCATCACTTCTAAATTCGGAAAGGCACTTGTCAGTTATGGATAAAGAGCAGTTTAAGGGAATAGAATATTGATTTAAAGCTTTTGTATACCCTTGATATCTATCATAAAAACTGCTGGATATTGAAATATTACCTAAAAAACCTATATTTTTATGACCGAGTTTAATAAGGTGTTCTGTGGCTAAGTAGGCGCCGGAAACATTGTCTGTCAGGACATAATCGCAAATTAAATCATCAAAATAATGATCTATTATTACAAGGGGAAGATTAAATTTTAAGATAGAAGTTAATGTTTTTCTTGATATTCTACCTAGAGTAATAATACCTGAAATAAGCCCCTCTTTAACACATAGGGGTGTTTCGAACTCTTCTTTATTCTCTTCATAGCAATATATAATAATATTTAAATTATTCTTTTTGGCTTCTGCTTCAACGCCATATTGTATATATGAAAAGAAATCCTCCGATTTATGTGTATCCTTAGATAAAATCAGACATATATTCTTGTAGGAAGCTTCATTAGACTGACGTTCAGAGAAATTCTTTTTATATTCATATCCTAGATGTCTTGCGGTATCAAAAATAAGTTTACGTGTTTGTTCATTAATTCCGGGCATATTTCGTAGTGCAAGAGATACGGTGTTTTTTGACATACCTATCTTTCTGGCGATATCCTCCATGGTTACTTTCTTTGCCATAACTTCCTCCCCGAGATAAACTTACAATGCCTAGATTATATCATAAGATTAGTAATATGTGTAATATTATTTTTTGAAACGACCTAGACCAAAAAGCACGATACATATTACAAAATATTGCAAAAAAATGAGAAGAAATACTTTGCCTCTTAGGCATTATTGTGGCATAATATTAGTATGTATATGTTAATTTTGCACTTTAAATATATGTTAATTTAATAATGCAGGGGGTGGGGCTTGAAAATTAGTTTTTGAAATCGCTTATGCAAAGTTAATTTAATTAGGAGGTAGGTTAATGAAAAGATTGTTAGTTGCTCTTTTAATGACGACTCTACTATTTAGTGGTTGTTCAGGAGCAAATCCAAATGACAGAGGAAATACAGGAGTAAAAGTATCGTCAACACCAGCACCAGTGCCATTGACAATTGATGAATCAGAATTGAATAATGATTATATTGTTGAGGAAGTAAATGAAGATAATACAAAAGAAGGTTTAGAGTCTATTATTAAATATCCAAAGATTTCAAAAATGGCAGACTCAGAACTTGAGGCAAGGATAAACAAAGCAATTAATGAAAAAATTCAATTATATAAAGATGTTGCGGATAGTGTAGGTGAGTTAGCAGACGAAAGTGGTCAAGATGAGTTTAAGGTAGAGCAAGTATTAAATGTTTCGTATGAAGTTGCTTTCAGGTCAAAATATACACTTAGTGTTAAACTGATCTTAGAAAATTATATTATAGGTCTTGAAGAGCCGGATGAAATTATTGATGCAATTAACTTTGATTTAAGAACCGGATTGCAACATGATTTGAAATCTGTAATTAAAGACACGAAGAAGCTTAGTCCACTATTAACAAAAAAGGTTCAAGAATCAGGAAAAACTCTTTTAAAGGATATAAACTCCGTAGAAGGCATGCATGGTTTTTATATAAAGGATTCAGGTTTGGTTTTATATGCTCAGTCTATACCATATACAACACCGGAAGTTGGTCCACTAGAGTTTGAAATACCTTATGACGAAATAAAAGACATTGTTAAAGAGCCGAAGGTGTGGGAGAAAGAACCAGCAAGCACATCGATGAACGAATATAATAAAATTATAAATGAAGAAACAAGGCCTCTCGAGGCCTTGTCTTTTATTGAAGAGAAAATAGAGACTGTTAAACAGGAAGAAGCAACCACAATAATCTTAAGTTTTGAAGAAATTCAGTCAAGATATTTGTATATATATGAAGAAAGGTTAGGAAAGGAAAATGTTCAGAGAGAATTGTTTAAAACTTTTGAATATAACTTTGATCAAAAGAAAGTTGACAATATAAGAGATGAAAAAGTAAAAAGTCTTGTTAAAGAAATATTGGAGGGCGGATATAGCATTATATGTGAAGAGGGTTCATATACACTTATTCAAAACTATCAGGTTTTGGAAAAATATAACCACCTATTGCAGGGAGAAATTAAGGATTATATTTCTTATAAAGCGGCAGAAACTAAACGTATGATAGACCTTTTGGATGGATATATAACTTCATGGGATGAATTGGCCCAAAGCATAGTAAGTATTGAAAACTATTTCGGCAAACATCCCAATTCTATTAAAGAGTCAGAGATGGCTAGCGATTACCAGTTTTATTTTCATGCCTATCTTTTCGGATTCAATAATAGACCCGCTTTCAGTTATGAGACCAACAAAATCGATAATGAGCTTTTGGCTAGTTATAGGAAATTTGTTGAAGACAATAGAAAGAGTGAAACAGCTATGATTTTAAAACAGTATTTACAAATAGTTGAGAAGAACAATAATATGCTTTGTGAAGAGGTTGAAAACTATAGAAAGACTATTACTGAAGATCCCGAAGTCTCTCAATAGGTTGGTAAAAATAACTTATGATTTATGCGTTATATTTCATTGACAAGAGGTAATATCTGTTGTACAATATTAAAGCAGTTTGAATTTAATATCTTTTATGGAGAGATGGCTGAGCTGGTTTAAGGCGCACGACTGGAAATCGTGTGACGGTTAACCCCGTCCGAGAGTTCGAATCTCTCTCTCTCCGCCAAAGTTTATCTGAAAACCCTTGAAATTCAAGGGTTTTTGGTGTTCTTTTAGGATAATACTTATTTCTATAAAGAACTTTAAAAGTGAAATTATTAAGTCGAATATAGAGGTTTCGGTTAAGCATTTTAGCAATAAGTCGATTTCATTGAGAATAATTCAGAAGTTTCAAAGAAGTATCTATATTTGCTTTTAAAATAAAGTATATAATTTCTGTATATCAGGGAAAAAATATAAAGCAAAACTTACGCTAAGAACTATTGAAACAATCAATGCAAGTAATCCAAACATTGAACGGAAAGAAACTGGTTTATAATAAGTTTGAGATAATGGTATTGGTGAACCATAGAGTTCTTCAGATAAAGCTTTTTGTTCGTTATACATTCGTAACCCTCTACTCTTCATTTCCTCAAAAAATTCCTCAAGGGTCATATGTGGGTGGGTTCCTCGAAGCTTTCTATTATCTTTAGTAATTACACATGTATTGGTCAATTTATCGTGCAGTGACTGATTTGTTTTGCTAAATGCAGAAGCTACAAAGAGTAATAAAGATAGCGGAGTAATTAAGACTGCCAAAACTTTTATCAAAGACCGGATTAAGAGCTTTTGGAAATTAGAGCCACTGTAACAGGCAACTTCTAAACCTAATGCTAACTTACCAGGAGTTGCAGAGAGTTTAGAGCCTAAAAAACAAAGCTCATATATCAAGAAAAGTAAACCATAAAATAAAAAGAATAGGGCTATATAATGAGCACAGCTCCTTAAAAGGCCTAATGAAACTTTTGATGATGAAATTGTATTTGTTGTTTCAAATAGTGTAGTAATACCACTATTACTGCTTATTATTTTTATAAAAAAGATTATTACCAAGTAAATACCGAAAACCACTACTACATCAAAGCAGTATGCTAAAAATCTTCTGAACAATTTACTGATATTCATATCTAATCCCCATTTTAAATGAAAGTGTAATAACAATCATTTTCTATATAATCTTCTTATACTATATCAAAAAATAATGAAGAATACCATATTAAATAAAAGAGTTACTTAGTATATAATATAAGTAGTATTGTGTATTGAAAAGTTTTAATATAGTAACTATTTTTATTTTCCATCTGTTTTAATTTGTAAAATGAAAGTATAATAAAATTATTACAATATTTCTTGAAAATCTGATTATAAAATTCAAAAGTTTCTACCACAATATCCTATTTGAATTTTATGTATAAAAAATTATATGGATACTTTAAAGAAAAATTTAAAATATAAGGGAGGATTAATTTTATGAAGAGGGGACTATTGTTTTTAATTGTTTTAAGTATTTTACTGAGTTTTTGGCCATGTTGTGGGTCTTCTGCCGATGGAGCTCAATTGATCTCAACAAGGTATGGAGATCTTAACGGAGATGGCGAGCGAAATTCCATTGATTTCGCATTGATGCGAGCTTATCTTATAGGCATCAATTCTGACTTTCCGGTATCTAATGGACAAATAGTTGGAGATGTGAATTATGATAATTCAGTTAATTCCATTGATTTTGCCTATATGAGGAGTCTGTTATTGGGTATGATTTCTGAGTTTCCGGCAGATAGTAGGCCGCTCACAACTCCTACACCTCCAACAGAACTGATATATCAAGCAGAACAAGCTACATTTTATAGTGCAATTCTTGAGACTACTAATGCTGGTTACACAGGAGACGGTTACGTCAATTATAATAATGAATACGGCAGTTATATAGAATGGAATGTTAATGCTCCAAGAAACGGAGCATATAAGCTTATATTCAGACATGCTAATGGAACTGTTGTTAATAGGATAATGCAGATAAGCGTTAATGGAAGTATTGTTTCGGACAGTTTGGATTTTAACTCAACTGGCGAATGGACTTCCTGGAATGAAGTTAGCATAGGTGTAAACCTCATACAGGGGACAAATTCAATCAGAGCATTGGCTATTACTGCAGACGGTGGACCCAATGTTGACTACTTAAAAATAGAAGAAATGACAGGAGCTATTATAACTCCTACACCTACAGTGACACAATCATGGACTGCAGCACCTGTAGAAGGCTCTAGACAAATGGAAAAACTGGATCGAGGTTTAGTTGCCATAAAAGTAAATAATGGTGTGTTTTTGAGTTGGCGTATGTTAGGAACCGATCCGTCAAATATTGCATTCAATTTATATCGCAGTGGGACAAAGGTTAATTCTTCACCTATTACCGGAGCTACAAATTATGTAGATGCCGGTGGAAATACAAGTTCAACATACACGGTGTGTCCGGTTATAAACGGTCAAGAGCAAGGGGCATCAGATCCAGTAATTGTGTGGGGGCAGAATTATTTGCAAATTCCCATTAAGGCACCGGTTTACGGACATGAAGCGGGAGATTGCAGCACAGGGGATTTAAATGGGGATGGAGAATATGATATTGTTGTCAAATGGGAAGGTGCAGCACAAGATAATGCGAACGCAGGAGTTACTGATCCTGTTTATCTTGAGGCTTATACGCTACAAGGTAAAAAGTTGTGGACTATAAACCTTGGGAAGAATATCCGAGGTGGTGCACATTATACCCAATTTATGGTTTATGATTTAGATGGTGACGGAAAGGCAGAAGTTGCATGTAAAACAGCAGACGGAACTATAGACGGAAAAGGTACTGTTATAGGCAATGCAAATGCGGATTACCGTAACTCAAGCGGATACATATTATCTGGGCCGGAATATCTTACCGTATTTAGCGGTGATACAGGGGCAGCACTTTCGACTGTAGATTACCTGCCTGCAAGAGGTAATGTGTCAAACTGGGGAGATAACTATGGAAACAGAGTGGACCGTTTTAGGGCTTGTATAGCATACCTTGATGGGCAACGTCCAAGCCTTGTTATGTGTCGTGGATATTATACAAGACAAACTGCAGTAGCATGGGATTTTAGAAATGGTAGACTTACACACAGGTGGACTTTTGACAG
This sequence comes from uncultured Acetivibrio sp., assembly GCA_964466645.1. GTDB lineage: Bacteria > Bacillota > Clostridia > Acetivibrionales > Acetivibrionaceae > Acetivibrio. The sequence continues at coordinate 12,736 of CAYXPB010000054.1, forward strand.
TGATAATGACGGTCAGTCAGCATGGGCAGGACAAGGCAACCATAATCTTAGTGTAGGGGATGTCGATGGAGATGGATTTGATGAGATCTTAATGGGTACATCGGCTATTGATCATAATGGCAGGGGCTTATGGGAGACAGGATTAGGACATGGGGACGCAATGCATTTTGGGGATCTTGATCCTAACAGACCAGGTTTGGAAGTTTGGACTTGTCTTGAAGGCTCAAAAGGTGCCGTGTTACTCGAGGCAAAAACAGGCAAACAAATATTCAGATACAACCACACCAGTGATTGTGGTAGGGCATGTGCTGCCGACATACTGCCTTCGTCTCCGGGTATGGAGATGTGGGCTGCAGGATCACCGCTATATAGTTCCACAGGGCAGAATATAGGTAATCGTCCATCTCAGATGAACTTTGCAATTTGGTGGGATGGTGATGAGCTTCGTGAGCTTTTAGATGGAACAACGATAACTAAATTTAATGGTGGAACCTTGCTCACAGCTAGCGGTTGTGCTTCTTGTAATGGTACAAAATCCACTCCGTGCCTACAGGCAGACATATTTGGAGATTGGAGAGAAGAAGTAATATTTAAGTCGACAGATAATACTTTTTTACGTATATATACAACTACAAGCACTACAACCCGCAGAATTTATACATTGATGCACGATCCGATTTATAGACTTGGAATAGCATGGCAGAATACGGCATATAATCAACCTCCTCATACCGGATTCTTTATAGGAAGTGGAATGTCAGAACCGCCAACACCTAAGATTTATACCATTCCTTAAAGTGTATTTGGTTTTAATTAGGCAATTTCAAAAGTGGAATTGTAAAAACAATTTTAAAATGGAAAGTTTGTTTCATAGCAGACTTTCCACTTTATAAATTAAGTTGATTTGTGATATAATAAGTTTAAGATTCAAAAAATTTCTGTTTTACAATCATCATAAAAGACAAGTCTTTTGAAGCAGTATGCCAAAAGAGTGTTCTAATAACACCGAAACCTAATACTTATATACTCGGAGGTAAATTAATTATGACTGAATTTAATAAGAAAATTACTGCTCTAACATTTGACGATGGGCCGGATGTTACATTGACAAATTTAGTACTTGATAAACTTGACAAATTTAAAGTACCAGCAACATTTATGGTGATTGGACAAAAAATTAACAATTCTACGAGTAATGTTATTAAAAGAATTGTTAATTCGGGGCACGAATTGGGAAATCATTCATGGGGGTATTCAAGTATGGGTGATATGTCTGCAGAAGAAATAAAGGAATCTGTTGGTAAAACTACTGCTGCTATAGAAAGCTATTCAGGAACATCACCAAAATTTTTTCGTGCACCAAATCTTGTATACGGCAAAGAGCTATATGATAATGTTGACTTGGTATTTGCACATGGTATAACGGCAGATGATTGGGTTCAGACAACTACGGCTCAGCAACGAGCTGATGCAATTATAAGACAGATAGAAGACGGTGCTATAATATTATTACATGATGTTCAACCACTTCCGCATCCTACTCCGGAGGCACTAGACATAATAATTCCTAAACTTCAGGATCAAGGATATGAATTTGTTACATTAAGTGAATTGTTTTCAAGAAGAGGTATGGATTTAAGCGCATCTAAGGGTAAAGCCTATTCAGTTGTACCTTAAACTTCCAGTGTTGACTTTAAGATTTAGTGAAAAGCAAACTATTTAGAGAGTATTATGTATACTTTTAAACTTTTTTGTTTTAAATTCCATAATTTGGATTATATCATAGGAGTAGTTAAAAGGATGTGCTTCATAATCGCACTTGCGGCATCACCCTTAATGTTATATAAGAAAATCATAATATATTCGCAAGAAAAAATAGTTTTATATGGTTTATCGGCATTTCAAAAAAAATAGTTATACTTTTAAAAATAATGTTAATATGAAATGCTATAGATTTTATATATAATTAAGATATAACGTGAGATTATTATTCTTATCTAGTAAACTCATTGTAGTAAAGACGTAAACAACATATCAGATTGGCTTGCAAATCGACATTTTTACTATTCTTAGAAGTACTTTAAAATAAATCCCAGATATAGAAAGCTTTTTAAGCTTGCAAGCGTTTTTGTCCTTGATCCGTAGTTATTTAGCTACGGTTTAATAAAAAAATAAGGGAAAGAGTAGTTGGAGGTAGAGTTTATGTATTTATCGAAAATCACAAAATGCATTTCTGTTGCATTGTGTGCATTGCTTTTGTGCACCCTAATGCCGTCAGAAAGAACAGAAGCAGCGGAGTCGACATCATCAGGATTCTCAGTAAATGTTTCAGCAACTTCAGGTAAAGTCGGAGAACAGATAGTGGTACCTGTAAATCTTGCAAATATACCTGCAGTCGGAGTAAGTACGGCAGATATGTCAATTACCTATGATTCAACCAAGCTTGAGTACGTTAGTGGAGCAGCAGGAAGTATAGTTACTAACGCTGCAACAAATTTTGCCATTAACAAAGAAAAAGATGGATTACTAAAGGCACTATTCCTTGACTATACGATGTCAAATGGATACATTAGCACAAGTGGAGTATTTACGAATCTAACATTTAAAGTATTAAGTTCAGCTTCAACTTCTACGACAGTAAATATTACAAGTGTAACATTTGGAGACAAAAACCTTAGTGGTTTATCTGCAACAGTAAGTGCAGGAAAGATAGCCTTAAATGGTGGAGAGACAGTATCCACACCTACGGTAACAACAGTACCAACACCAGCAAATACGACAACATCTACAGGATTTACGGTAAATGTTTTGTCAACTTCAGGCAAACCTGGAGAACAGATAACAGTACCTATGAGCTTTGCAAGTGTGCCAACAAGCGGGATAAGTACAGCAGATATGACAATCACTTATGATTCAACTAAGCTTGAGTATGTTAGTGGAGCAGCAGGAAGCATAGTTACTAATGCTGCAACAGACTTTGGCATTAACAAAGAATCTGATGGAAAGATAAAAATATTGTTCCTAGATTATACAATGACTACTGGATATATAAGACAGAGTGGAGTGTTCGCAAATCTTACATTTAAAGTGATAGGTTCGACCTCATCTTCAACAACTGTAAATGTTACGAGTGCAACATTTGGAGATAAAGATCTTAATGGTATTTCAGCAAAAATAAACGCTGGTACAATAACAATAAGTGGTAGTACAACAGCACCAACACCTACTAAGACAGCAACAGCACCAACACCTACTAAGACAGCAACAGTATCAACACCTACTAATACACCAATAATCCCAGTATCATCAGGATTTACAGTAAGTGTATCGTCTGCTTCAGGAAAATTTGGAGATCAAATAGTAGTACCTGTGAATTTTGCAAATGTACCTGCAAGCGGAATGAGTGCAATAGATATGACAATAACCTATGATTCAGCAAGATTGGAGTATGTGAGTGGTGCAGCAGGAAGTATCGTTACAAATGCAGGAACAAATTTTGCTATAAATAAAGAAGCTAATGGAAAAATAAAAATATTGTTCCTAGACTATACAATGGAATCTGAATATATAGGGCAGAGCGGAGTGTTTGCAAATATTACCTTTAAAGTAGTAACATCAGCAGCAGTATCAACAAACGTAAGCGCTATCGATTCAACCTTCGGAGATAAGGATTTAAGCGGTATATCTGCAAAATTAAATGCAGGAACAATTGCACTAAACGGTGGTGGAACAGTAGCAACACCGGCGCCAGTAACACCAGCACCAACAGCAGTAGTAGTAATACCAACAGCAGTAGTAACACCAACACCTGTTAAGACAAATCTACCTTCAGGATTTACAGTTTATGTTGATTCGGTTTCTGGAAAATCTGGAGATCAAATAGTGGTACCTGTGAACTTTGTAAATGTACCTGCAAGTGGAATTAGCACAGCAGATATGGCAATTACATATGATGCAACAAAACTTGAGTATGTAAGCGGAACTGCAGGAAGCATAGTTACAAACGCTGCAACAAACTATGCTATAAACAAAGAATCTAGTGGAAAGTTAAAAGTATTATTCTTAGATTATACAATGGCTACAGAAGACATTAGTAAGAGTGGAGTATTTACGAACCTCACATTTAAAATAATAACTTCATCAGCAGTATCAACCAATATAAGTATTAGTAATTCAACCTTTGGAGATAAGGATTTAAATGGTATATCTGCAAAATTAAATGCAGGAATAATAGCACTAAATGGTGGTGGAACAGTAGCAACACCAACACCTGTTACGACAAATACACCTTCAGTATTTACAGTTTATATTGATCAGGCGGTTACAGGAAAATATGGAGAGCAAATAAAAGTACCTGTGAGCTTTTTGAATGTTCCGTCAAATGGAATCAGTACAGCAGATATGACAGTTATATATGACGCAACAAAACTTGAATACGTAAGAGGGGAAGCAGGAAGCATAGTTACAAATGCTGGGACAAACTATGCTATAAATAAAGAATCTGACGGAAAGATAAAAGTATTATTCTTAGATTATACAATGGCTACAGAATATATTAGTAAGAGCGGAGTGTTTACTAATCTTACATTTAAAGTAATAACAACATCAGCAGTATCAACAAATATAAGTCTTAGTAGTGTAACCTTTGGAGATAAGGATCTTACTAAACTATCACCAACATTTTCTACAGCAGGAGAAATAACCTTAAATGGAGGAGGAACAACACCAACACCAATACCGACACCAACATCAACGCCTGTGACCACACAACCTCCAGCACAATCAGGAGATTACTCTGTAAGCTATACTCAGAATGCTTGGGGAACTGGTGCAACAGTTAATTTGACTATAAAAAATAATAGCTCTACAGCAACTAATGGTTGGTCAGTAAACTTCAGCTTTGAAGGTAATCAAAAAATAACAAACTCATGGAATTGTGGTTTTACACAAAATGGCAATGCTGTGTCCATAACAAATGCAAGTTATAATAGTGATATACCTGCAGGCGGTTCAGTAACAGTTGGATTTAATATTTCATACAGCGGAACAAATTCACAACCAACCAATTTTGTTGTTAGTGCAGCATCATCTGGAGGTTCAACACCGACAACACCGCCAACACAAGATGCAAATTGTTCAGCAAGCTATACACAGAATGCTTGGGGAGCTGGAGCTACTGTAAACATTACAATTAAGAATAATGGCTCTACTGCAATAAACGAATGGACAGTTAACTTCAATTATGCAGGTAATCAGAAGATAACAAACGCATGGAATTGCGATTATAGTCAAAACGGAAATGCTGTTACACTTAAAAATGCAAATTATAATGGAACAATACCTGCAGGTGGAACACTAACAATTGGATTTAATATCTCATATAGTGGGACTAACACAATACCAACAAGTATTACTGTTAAATAATTAGGGCAAACTAAGTCTCAAAGTAGATAAATAAATTAATACACTACAATTACTATGGGGAAAGTTTAACTTTCCCCATTTTCCACCCCCAATAAAATCAACTTTTTTGAAACACCCATTGACCTGTTATTTTTTTGGAATTACCTAAGTGAGTTGAAAATTTTATAAAAAGTATATAATATAATATAGTATATATGTATTTTTTGAGTTAGGTGATTCCCCCAAAATAACTGGTCAATTGCCATTTCAAAAAATCTGATTTATATTTTTTTGTGTAGCAAAAAAAAATGTTCTTATGTTTGGAAGCTTTTAAGCTTCCGTGATGGGCTTTATGCCTTAAAAACTATTCTTGGGGTGTATTTATGAATAAAATGGTTGAAACTCTTATTGGAAATATGGAAAAGGTCATTGTTGGAAAGACGTCTGTTATAGAGCGTGTTTTAGTTGCGTTACTGAGTGATGGACATGTACTAATTGAAGATGTACCCGGTGTTGGTAAGACACAGATTGTTGCTACCCTTGCACGTTCAGTTAATGGAATGTTTAACAGGGTGCAGTTTACACCGGATTTGATGCCGTCGGATATAATGGGTTTTTCTATGTTTAACCCTGCCACTCGGGAATTTGAATACCGAAAAGGCGCGGCGATGTGCAATTTCCTTTTGGCAGATGAGATAAATAGGACTTCGCCGAAAACCCAATCTAGTCTACTCGAGATAATGGAAGAGAGTCAGGTTACTGTAGATGGAAAGACCTATCAATTGCCAAGGCCATTTATGGTACTTGCAACACAAAATCCTGTCGAGTGCTTTGGAACCTATCCGTTGCCGGAAGCTCAGATGGACAGATTCTTTTTGAAACTCTCCATTGGATACCCCGGGAAAAATGAAGAGAAATTGATAATTGACAGGTTTGGGAGTGAAAACCCTTTGACAGAGCTAAAGCCTGTTGCCAATATTGATGAACTCTTAGAACTTCAAAATCAGGTTAAGGCGATAAAGGTGGAAGATTGCTTGAAAACATATATTGTAGATATTATTGAAGCTACAAGGAAAAGCCAGGATGTGGTTCTAGGGGGAAGTCCGAGAGGAAGTCTTAATTTGTATAGAGCATCAAAGGCTTGGGCATTTATCAGGGGGAGGGAATATGTAATCCCTGACGATATTCAGACAATGTCAGTGCCTGTTTTAGCTCACAGGATTATCATGAATTCGGGTGCGAAAATGAAAAATATTACTGCGAAAAATGTTGTAAATGAGGCAATTATGCAAGTTAAGGTTCCAACTTTTTAAGTCGTATGTTTGTTTAAGTTAGAATATTGACATGAGAAAAGGAAAGCTCTATGAAAAATTTGATTTTGTTTTTCGGTATGGTAGTTTTTATGTATTTATATTCATATATTTTAGGTGGAGAAACAAGTATGGTAATGGTGTATATGCTTATTTTTTCACCTCTCGTTTCTATTTTTTTAATTTTTCCACTCAAAAAAAGAATTGTCACTTCTGTTGAAGTACCATCATATGAAGTTGAAAAAGGTGGGGTAGTAAAGGTTAATGTGCATCTCGAAAACAAATCATTTATGCCCATTCCTTTTATTAATATAGAGTTCTGTAAGCCAGTAAACTTTAGGGTGCCTGGTACATACAATGAGATTATTTCTTTAGGACCTTTCGAGAAGAAAGTTGTAATTATGGAATACACAGCTAAAAGTAGGGGAGTAGGAGAAATTGGTGTCAGTGGTATTTGGCTTAGGGACTATATAAATATCTTTAGAATAGCACTATTAAAAAATAGTGCTGAAGAGAGAGTCACAGGTGAAGTAACAGTATTACCGAGGATAGTTAGTTTAAAGCCAACCAGTAAAATATTGTTGGGATCGTCGGAGTCCGTTAAACAGGAGGCTTCAGGTACGACAAATATAAATTTATTTAGCTTGAATGGTGAGCCGGGTTATGAGTTTAGAGAGTATATGCCTGGTGATCCACTCCACAAGGTGCATTGGAAACTTTCGGCAAGAAACGAAACGCTTATGGTTAGAAAGGATGAGGGAAGAGGACTTTCAAAAAAGCGTCTATTTCTAGATTCTTATATAAAGCCGGCACAAAATAAACAGAATATTAAAACCTTTTATCAGTTTCTATTTGGTTCATCACCAAAATACAAGGATCAAAACTCCTATAATATAGAGGATGATATATTGATGCTAGAAGAAAAGGTTTTAGAAGCACTTATTGCAGTGGCAAATACATTCGTTAAAACCGGAAGGGAAGTTGAATTATGGCTATACGAGGATGGCAAATGGAATAAGTATGGGATAACTGATAGTAAGACTACTAGTGAGATTCACTACAGACTAGCATCGTATAAGTTTTCCAATATTACAAATTTGGATTTGTCAAAGCGTTTACCCTTAATTGAGATTATTGAAGATGAAGGGAAGAACAGATATCTAAAAGGTGCTGAATCAACTGTTTTTACTGGAAATCTCGACAACACTTTATATAAAGCTGTTGAAGGCTTTGCACAGTATGGTGTAATTGTAGATACTGTTTCAGTAAAAAATCTTTCTTCAAAAAAGGTCAATAATGAAGAGAGAATTACCCATACAAAGGGTAATTCTTGGATGTTGGCAATTGATGATGATATTAGCGAGGCCTTTTCGTAAGAATAAAATGAAAAGTTAATATTATTAAGGAATTAACTGAAATATTACTTTAGGTGATTCCAAAAAACAAATGGATAGTATTGGAACAAATAAGGCCAGAAGCAAAAATTTAGACTAAGTTATATTTTCAGTATTTTTGAACTGGGGGAGTAGACGTTATGAAGAAAATTTTAGCAGAATTAAACAATCAGAGGTTGTCTCTTCTGTTTACTGTTGTACTGACCTATTGGGCAATGACTTCCTTCTTTGGAATGCCTATAATTGATATATTAATTGTAATCGTAGTAGTTAATACCGCGCTTTATATTTGCTATATATTTTTGAAAAAGCAGGGATTAGCAGGGGGAGTACTATTTGTTCTAGGTTCGGTTGTGTATTTTATAGGAATTCAGGTTATTATTCTCTTTTCAGGGAAATCTAATTTGAATTATCTTATATGGGTAGTTCTAACAAAACCGGAAACTGTCCAAGCTGTGCCGGCTTTTTGGTTTGCAACTATATTGATTGCAGCATATGGTTTGTCTTCAACGGTTTTCTATTTTACTAACATACATTTTAGAATACCAATTCTTTTGTTAATTGGAACAATACCCTTTATGCTTCAGTCTGCGAAAGCCGACAGCGACATTACAATACCTTTTTTACTTTTTGGAGTAGTATTTTTTTGGTTGTATTTAGAGCGTACTGCAAAGAAAGCAAGTGACTTGCAAAGAGGTTTTCATATAAACAATCCCTGGTACATATTATCTGCTTCCATTTTTATAGCATTAATTTTAACTTTGGGCTTAATTATTCCAAAGCCTGAAACAATTCCTAAAATTGCATATCTTAATCA
>CAYXPB010000055.1:0-6510 GCA_964466645.1 uncultured Acetivibrio sp.
TGCAGCTAGAACTGCAGCTAAAGCTGCTGTTAAAGATGCCATTGAAGTTGCTACTGAAGCTGTCGTTGAAGTATCTACTGAAGCTACCGCTCAAGTAGATACTAAAGTCGTAATTGAGGATAGCACTAAAGCTACTGCTGAAGTTGACGCCGCTAAAGCCGCAGCAGAAGCTGCTAAGGCTACCGCTGAAACAAATGCGTCTACATCCGCTACTAAAGTTGAAACTGAAGTAGCAAACACACAGACTGACCTTAATAAATACCCTAATGTTATTGCTACGGATTCAGGTACTTACGTTGTTGACCCTAATAATGGAGATAGAATAACGACTACCTTTGATCGCGAAAATAAAATTACTAATGTAAGCATTATATGTTCAAGGAAAGATGCACCTGATACCTTTACAGCAACGAGTCCATCAGGAACTGACGCATTAATAGTTGGAGATGGTGATATTTTTAACTGTGATGCTGGGTATTATGGAAATTCTATTTCACAAGTATCACTTTCACCTGAATATAAGTCCTCTTTAAAAATTGAATTGAAGAACTCATCAGAAATGACAGGTGAAATAAACAATAATAATAACATACAGAATGTTGTATTGACACTAGACAAAACATCAAAATGGATTGTTAAAGGCGCCTCTTATCTTTCAGCGCTAGAGAATGAAGATACAACGTTATCAAATATAATTGATAACGGAAACACAATTTATTATGAATCTTCTGATAATTTAAACAGCTGGTTGGGCGGAAAGACTTATAAACTTAATGGTGGTGGAGAGTTAGTTCCTCTAAAATAATCACTAACCCTATTTGAACAGATTCCTATACTTCCGGGCATGACAAGAGGATTCCCCTTGCCATGCCCATTTTAAGGAGATACTCAGGCTAGCCCTTTCGTTTCGCTACGCTACGCGGCTGGAAAGTTCTTCGAATATTTAATGGTTTGTATTATAACGTGATTTCTAAAGAAAATACCTGGTCGATCGCCATTTCAAAAATCTGATTTGATGGGCTTTATGACTTAAATATTGTATGGTTATTTTAAAAATAGCCTAAAAGATGCTCAAAGTATGTTTTTGAGCTTCTTTTTTATTTAAATCAAGAAGCCTATTAAGCGATGTAAAACATTTATTGTGTTCAATATAGTTTTGTTTATGATCGCTTTATTTGACTTATTTATCAAAATTTCCAAAATATTTGTGGTAAAATAGCAAAATTTAACTTGAAAAAATGATTAATGTTGTATAGAATATATAATAAATAAAAAGTAAATATAATATAAATATGTTTAATAACGAAATAAATAAGAAACAATGGAACAAATGTAACTATAAGTATTGATGTTTTCGACAACCTAAAGAAGTTATAAAGGGGTTGCTAATGCATTTGATGAAAAAATAAACACCTTTTGTGTCGTAAGGAAATTGAGTTAAAATTTGCTCAGCTTCTCAGGGAGAATTGGCTATCTGATATATAAAAATACAAAGAAGATTTAGCAAGTAAATAATTCATGATTTATTGGGAGTAATTATTGTCTATAGATAAAAAAGTCATTTAAAGACAAGTCATTAATCTTTATTTTATTCAACAACACTAAACGTTGAATCAGATTTAAATTGCTACATTGTTAATGTGCTTTTTAAAACAATAATTTATATACATCAAAGTAAAAAAAATACTTGTATGGGGGTAAATGTAATGAATAAAATAGCGATAGTTGGAATTGGATGTCGATTTCCGGGGGGAGCCAATGATCCTGAAAAATTCTGGGATATTTTAGTAAAAGGTAAGGATGCGACTTCAGATGTACCTGATGATAGGTGGGAAGTTGAGAAGTTTTATAATCCTAACAAATCTCAGCCTGGGAAACACTATATGTTTCATGGTGGGTTTTTGGATAAAGTATATGAATTCGATGAGCAATTCTTTGGTATTTCACCTCGGGAAGCGTCTTTTTTAGATCCTCAGCAAAGATTAATGCTTGAAGTCTCATGGGAAGCATTAGAAGATGCAGGATTTAATCCATATGAACTTGCAGGTAGCAGTGTTGGGGTATACGTAGGTGGATTTACATTAGACTATAAATTGCTGCAATTTAAAACAGAAGGGATAGAACATATAGATTCCCATACGGCAGTGGGTGTAATGATGACGATGCTGTCCAACAGAATATCATACATTTATGATTTTAAAGGACCTAGCATGACTGTAGATACAGCATGTTCATCCTCTTTGGTTACAATACATCTAGGTTGCAGGAGCATTCTCAATAACGAATGTAAAATGGCTCTGGCAGGCGGAGTAAATCTTATGCTGACACCGGATTTAACTATTGCAGAATGCAAAGGAGGATTCCTTTCACCTGATGGGAGATGTAAAACTTTTGACTCTTCAGCTAATGGTTATGCAAGGGGTGAAGGGGCAGGGCTTGTTGTTTTAAAACGTTTATCTGATGCAATAAAAGATAATGACCATATATATGCTGTAATAAAAGCATCAGGGGTTAATCAGGACGGACGTACTAAGGGTATAACTGTTCCTAATCCTGAGTCTCAAGCAGCTTTAATGAAGGAGGTTTTTAACAAGGCAAATGTATTACCTGGAGAAATACAATATGTTGAGGCACATGGAACAGGAACACCTGTTGGAGATCCTCTTGAAGCTAATGCTATCGCAAAAGTATTATCAGATGGCAGAAAAGATGGCGATAAGTGCATAGTAGGCTCCTTAAAAACAAACTTTGGACATCTTGAATCTGCTGCGGGGGTTGCAGGACTGATAAAGACCTCGCTAATTTTAAAGAATAAGCAGATACCTCCTCATTTACACTTCAAAAATCCAAACCCTAAAATTCCTTTTGACGAATTATGTATACGTGTACCAACAACTTTGGAATCCTGGCCTGATTCTCAAAAAACTGCTCTTGCAGGAGTCAATGCCTTCGGATTTGGTGGGACGAATGCTCATATTCTTTTGGAGGAGGCACCTTATAAAGCTAGAATAGAGGTAGGGGAAAATGCAGGAAGGAAGAACTGGCCATTGGTTGTTCCGGTATCGGCAAAGTCGGAAGAAGCACTAAAGGATATGTGCCATAAGTATATTGATTTTATAAATAATAAGTCACAAGATCAAAGCTTTTCACTTTATGAGCTGGGGTATAACATGGCAAATAGAAAGGCTCATCTCGATCATAGGCTTACAGTTTGTGCGTCATCCTTGGACGAATTGACCCAAAACCTGGAGTCTTATGCATCCGGACAGCTTATAAAGGGTATGGCAAATAGCAAAGAGGAAGCTGGCAAATATAATAAGATTGTTTTTGTATATACCGGCATGGGGCCTATATGGTGGGCTATGGGACGTGGACTCCTTAAAAAGGACAAAGTTTTCAGAGAGGTAATAGAAAAATGTGATGAACTTACAAGAAAAATTGCAGGATGGTCATTAATGGAAGAACTCACTGCTGATGAGGAGAATTCAAAACTCGACCAACCACAGTTTGCTCAGCCAGCCAATTTTGCTTTGCAAATAGCGTTGACTGAGGTTTGGAAATCACTTGGGATTATACCTGATGCTGTAGTTGGACACAGCGTAGGTGAAGTGGCATCAACATATGTTGCAGGTATATACAGTCTTGAAGATGCAATGACTGTGAGTATTCATAGGAGCATTGTCCAGCAGAAAGCAATGGGTAAAGGAACCATGCTGGCCCTTGGACTTTCTGAAGGAGAAGCAAGAGAAATAATAAAAGGCATGGAAAATATAGATATTGCAGCTGTAAATAGCCAGAATTCTGTAACACTGTCGGGCAGCGCTGAAACAGTTGACAAAATTGTTGAGAAGTTTAGAGACAGCGATGTCTTTGCACGAAAAATGAAAGTAAACGTTGCTTATCACAGCTATCAAATGGAACCTTATAAGGAAGAACTATTAGAAGCTCTTAAAAATATCAAACCTCAAAAACCTTCAATTGAGATATATTCCACAGTTGCGTCAAAGCACGAAGAGAAACCGAAATATGACGGAAACTACTGGTGGGGAAATGTTAGGAAGCACGTCCGGTTTGAGCAGTCAATGTACGAGATTATAGATAACGGATATAATCTTTTCCTAGAAGTTGGACCTCACCCTGTGCTAGCTACCTACATTAAAGACTGCATGTCCAGACAAAAAGCTGATGGAATTGTACTGCCCTCCATTAAAAGAAAAGAAGATGAGCAGTTGACCATGCTGGAGACTTGGGGCAATCTTTATACAGTTGGTTACAAGGTAGATTACTCAAAGATTTACCCTGTGAGGGCTGAATTTATAACTCTTCCGGTATATGCATGGCAGAAGAAGAAATTCTGGCGTGACGATATTGACAGTACTTTTGATTTTAAATTAGGCTGGAATAAGCACAAGCTTCTTGGACGAGCTATGCCCAACTCCTTGCCCACATGGCGTTTATGGAATACATTGCCGACCATAAGATATCGGGAACAGAGGTTTTCCCAGGAGCAGGTTATTTTGAATTAGCATCGGCATGTGCGAAAGCCTATTATGGTGAAGACTATTATGCAATAGAAAATATAAAATTTGAGAAAGCCTTATTTTTAAATAATCAAGGGGTATCCCCTGTAATCCAGATTTGCCTTAATCCTCAGACAGGAAATTTCCAGATTTCTAGCCGTATTCCTGGAAAGGAAAGAGTGTGGACTCAACACTCTTCAGGAGTTGTATCTAAAAGGCAAAATACAAGAATTAAACGAGTTGGGGTACTTGAGGATGTCCGTAAACGTTGTTTTGAAGAATTTGAAAAAGATAGCTTATATAAAACTTTTGCAAAAATGGGCTTTAATTATGGTCCTTGTTTCCAAGGAATTGAAAAAGTTCTTAGGGGAAGAGATGAAGTGCTGGCTTTAATAAAGGTGCCGGATTATATTGATTTAGAGGATGAGAATTATACCCTTCACCCTGCTGTTCTGGATTCTTGCTTCCAATCATTAGTTGCTCTGGTAGCACCTATGGAAGGGTTTATGCCTGTAGAAATTGAGAGGATACAGGTATATGGAAGACCAAAGCCAGTAATGTGGTGTCATGGGGTCCAAATAGAAAGAAATGGAAAAGAAATAACAGGTCATATATTTGTCTATGATGAAGATGAAAACCTAGTTGCGGAAATAATAGCAATGAAGACAAAAGCTGTTGAAGCTAGTAGTGCCTTTGAGGTTGGGAAGCCGGACGACTGGCTTTTTGAGGTCAAATGGATTCCGCTTGAAAAACAAAATGACCTTGAGGTGGATTCCAACTGGAAAAAAGGTGCGTGGCTGGTTCTTGCCGATAATGCCGGAATTGGTGAACAATTGTCAGCAAAACTTAAGGAAAAAGGCGATGAGTGTTTCGTGGTTTCCCTTGAGGAGAAAAACAGCGCCTTTTATGAGGACAATAAGTTTAGTGTAAAATCTGGAGATATGAAAACCATTGAGGCGATATTTGACAAAATACAGGAGGAATCCAAGCTCCAATTAAAAGGCATTGTACATATGTGGAGCATAAATACCCTCAGTCAAAAAGCAGAGTCCCTTTGCCTTAAAAAAGTAAATGATGAAGGCTGCCTGTCACTAAAACATATTGCCCAGGTGGTAGGTGAGAGAGGGCTTACGCCTAAATTATGGGTAGTTACCTCCATGGCTCAAATGATTTCTCCAGAGACTCCATTACAGGGTATGGCGCAATCCTCCATATGGGGAATAGGACGTGTTATAGGACATCAGGAGGCACCTGCAAAATGGGGAGGTCTTATAGACCTCGAAATTGGTGACACTGGTGCTAATGCAGAGCTATTGTTTAAGGAGATTGTGTATAAGGACAGGGAAGATCAGATTGCAATAAGAGCTGGAAAAAGGTATGGTGCAAGGATTAGCAAGCAGGATATTAAAACCTCAGCAATACCCTTTAATTTACATGCAAAGGGCAGTTATCTTGTAACAGGTGCATTTGGTGCAATTGGTATGCTTGTAGGCAGATGGATTGTAAAACATGGTGCAAGGCATGTCATACTTATGTCAAGAAGTAGTGTTCCTGCCCGCAAAACATGGAAGGATATAAAAGATGATAACTTGCTGGAAAAAGTGACATATATCAAGGAACTAGAAGCAATGGGAGCTACTGTGCATTTAGCAGCTGTGGATGTTGGAGAAGCAATCCAGCTTAAAGAGTTTATTAAGGAGTATACCGATGAAGGATGGCCACAGATTCGTGGAGTTATCCATTGTGCTGGTATTGTAAGAGATCAGTTCCTTCAACAAATGGAAGATCAAGTATTTAATCAGGTCATTAATCCTAAAATATTTGCTGCGTGGAATTTACACAAGGTACTCTTGGATTTCCCAATTGATTTCTTTGTTTTATTCTCTTCAACTGGTTCAACCCTCGTTTCCATGGGTCAGGCAGCGTACGCTTCAGGTAATGCATTCTTAGATGCACTATCTCACTACAGGCTACAAAAAGGACTTCCCGC
>CAYXPB010000055.1:6520-21337 GCA_964466645.1 uncultured Acetivibrio sp.
AGCTCAATTTAGTTGAACACTACAGGGAAAGGGGGATGGAATCTGTAACTCCTGCAAGCGGTATGGCTGTTATGGATAGACTGATGTGGCAAAATGTTTCCCAGTCAATAGTTCTCCCTATTATTTCATGGGAACTCCTTGGTGAAAAACACTATCAAATGGCTGAGCCGCCACAACTGCTTGAGGAGATTATAGTCCTTGAAGCAAAAGGTAAGGAAAGTGATAGCGGCAAGAAAAAGACCAGTAAAAATATACTTGAGGAAATCGCTTCCTGTAAGGAAGATGAAAGCTTGCAGGTTATAGTAGATTATTTAAAAGAGATTATTGCAAAAACCCTTCGTTTTGAATTGGAAAAGCTTAATGAGAGTGAGTCACTGGCGGTATTTGGTATGGACTCTATGATGGCAACTGAAATTAGGAACAGGTTAGAGCTTGGTTTGGGAATACCAATATCTGTTGTCGAATTACTAAAGGGTGCAAGTATAAAAGAGCTGGCTGAAAATGTTTTAGTCAAGCTTAAGGATTCTGGTAAATTGACCGGAAACGCTGAAGGCAGCGATAACAAAGCTGGTTCCGATGCTGATTTCATGGACATTCTACCTGTGGAAGAACAGGAATATTATGAGGTGTCTTCAGCTCAAAGAAGGCTTTATATATTAAACAGTATTGACGTCAGTGACACAAGTTATAATCAGCCGGTAGTCAGGCTCGTGCATAAATTCAACCTCGATAAAAAGCGTATGGAAGATGCACTTAAAGCCCTTGCAGGAAGGCATGAAATACTTAGGACCTCTTTCAAGATGATAGATGGTGAACCTAAACAGATCATATCAAAGGAAATTGACATTAACGTACAATACTACGAAGAAAATGACAAGGCAAAGATAAATGAGATAATCAAAGGCTTTATCAGACCATTTGATATGGAAAAAGCACCACTTTTCAGGGCAGGAATAATAAAAATTGATGAGGACAATCAGATACTCTTATTTGACATGCATCATATTCTTACCGATGGTTCATCAATGATTATACTTTTCAGAGAGTTCTTTGCTCTTTGTAATCATAAGGAACTACCTCCTTTGAAGACTCAATATAAGGATTTTGCCGCATGGCAGAACAAAATGTTCCATACAGAAAGCATGAAAAAGCAAGAGCAGTATTGGACTGATTTATTAGAAGGTGAAATTCCTGTGTTAAATCTTCCTACAGACTATAAGAGACCATCGATTCAGAGTTTTGAAGGTGACAGATTTGAGTTTAACGCAAGTGGTGCACTTGTTGAAAACCTTAAGCTAATGGCTCATAAGACAAATACAACTGTGTTTATGATTTTACTTGCCTCCTTCAATACGCTGCTTCACAAATATACAGGACAGGAAGATATAATTGTAGGTTCTCCGATAACAGGAAGAACTCATCCAAATCTTCAGAATGTTATAGGAATGTTTGTAAATACTTTGGTACTTAGAAATTACCCACAAAGTCATAAGTCTTTTGCTGAGTTTTTGGAAGATATAAAAGAAAGCTCACTAAGAGCCTTTGAAAATCAGGATTATCAATTTGAGCAACTGGTTGAAAAACTCCACATTAAGAGGGATTTAAGCAGAAATCCTCTGTTTGATGTGATGTTTAACATGCTTCCTGTGGAAGACAGTATAAAGGAAAATGACGGTGTTAATTATTCTTATTGGGAGTTTGAAAATAGAACCTCCAAATTCGATTTGTCAATGGCTGTAAGGCAGGATGACGGCTTAGCCTTTGAATTTGAGTATTGTACAAAATTGTTTAGCAGGGCAACCATAGAAAAGTTTGCCGCACACTTTATTAATATACTTGAAGCAGTAACTGAAAATAAGGATATCAAGCTAAATGAGATTGATATTTTGTCTGAAGCTGAAAAGAAACAGGTAGTTGTTGATTTTAATAATACAAAGAAAAAATATTCATCTAATAAGACAATTTCGAGGTTGTTTGAAGAACAGGTTGAGAAGACACCTGATAACATAGCTGTAAGCTATGAGGATGTAGGCCTGACCTATAGGGAGCTTAATGAAAAAGCAAACCTTGTGGCTTCATCTATAGCTAGGAAGGGCATTCAAAAAGACAGTGTTGTTGGCATAATGACAGAAAGATCCGTTGAAATGATAGCAGGTATTCTAGGTATATTAAAGGCAGGATGCGCCTATATGCCAATAGATCCAAGTTATCCTATCGAAAGGATTAACCATATGTTAGCAGACAGCAATTCCAGTCTTGTAATAACAGCTAGCGATGATTCTGAAGTAGAAAAACTCTGCTGTAAAGAGATAATTAATATTGGTAAAATTAAGGTAAATTCATCTGAGGATATTTTAAATAAGTCGTCAAATGGATATGCTGGAAGCCTTGCGTATGTGATTTTTACTTCGGGTTCAACAGGCAAACCAAAAGGAGTTATGATTGAACAAAGAAGCGTAATAAACCTTGTAGAGGGATTAAAGCAAAGAATATATAAAAACTTCAAAAGAAGCTTGAAGGTTGCACTTGTCGCATCTTTCTCCTTTGATGCCTCTGTTCAACAGATATTTGCAGCACTTTTAAACGGTCACCATTTGAATATTGTGCCTGATGATGTTAAAAAGAGCGGAGAAGAACTTTTTGAATTCTACATTAAAAACTCCATTGAAATTTCAGACGGTACTCCAATACACTTAGGATTATTGTCGGAGTACGCCACGCAGTATAGTGAAAGTCTTACAGTTAAGCATTTTATTATAGGCGGGGACAAGCTGCTTTCAAGTCTCGTGGAAGCTTTCCTTTCAAAGTTTGAGGGGAATAAACCATCTATTACAAACATCTATGGACCTACAGAGTGCTGTGTTGATTCAGCATCATATAAGGTGGAGCTTAATAAAATAAGTGATTTTGATATTATGCCTATTGGTAAACCTTTATGCAATCAGCAGGTTTATATACTTGGAAATAACATGGAATTAGTACCTGTTGGAGTTGCGGGACAGATGTACATAGGTGGTGATGGTCTTGCAAGGGGTTATTTGAATAGCCAGGAAATGAACGATGAAAGATTTGTTCCAAATCCATTTGCCCCGGGCGAAAGGCTATACAAAACGGGAGACCATGCAAGATGGCTACCGGATGGCAATTTAGAATTTTTGGGAAGAATGGATGGTCAAGTTAAGATAAGAGGTTACAGGATTGAGCTTGGAGAAATAGAAAGCGAGCTTTTAAAACACTCACTTATAAAAGAGGCAGTTGTGATCTCAGGCGGTGAAGAAAATGATAAATACCTGTGTGCCTATTTTGTATCAAAGGATGAGCTCGTGGCAAGGGATTTGAGGGAGCATCTTTTAAAAGCACTTCCTGATTATATGATTCCAGCATACTTTGTCAGGGTTGATAGTGTTCCTTTGACAACCAGCGGAAAGGTTGATAGAAAAGCCCTTCCTGAACCTGATGGCAGTGTGCAGACGGGAACAGTTTATGAGGCACCTTCAGGAGAAATTGAGGAAGAACTGGTAAGAATCTGGGAAGAGGCGCTAGATATTTCTCCTATTGGTGTCAATCACAACTTTTTTGAACTTGGCGGGCATTCGCTAAAAGCAATGGTAATACTTGCAAAGATACACAAGGAATTAAAGGTTGATATGCCTTTGAGAGAAATATTCAGATTATCCACCATAAAACTTCAGGCAGAGTACATAGTAAACTCTGAACAAATTGAGTATCAAGCAATTAAGCCTGTAGCTAAGAGAGCGTTATATCCTGTATCATCTGCACAGAGAAGGCTGTATGTATTAAATAGTGTTGAAGGTGACAATATAGCGTACAACATACCGGAAATAATGATTATAGAAGGGCAGTTAGATGTAGAAAGATTTAAGCAAGCTCTTGCTATGGTTATTAAAAGGCATGAAGTACTAAGGTCTTCCTTCGAAATGTCAGACGGTGAAGTATTACAAAGGGTCCATGAGGAAATTGAGCCTGATTTTACATATAAAATTGCAAAGGACGGTACATTTAAGGAAGAATCAAGTGTATGGAGCTTTATTGAGGAATTCATACGACCGTTTAACTTAAATAGTGCACCACTGCTAAGGACATCTATTGTCAAGCTGGACACTGATAAATACCTGTTGATGTTTGATATGCATCATATTATTTCAGACGGAATATCAGTAGGTATCCTAAAGAAGGAAATAACAGAACTTTATAATGGTAAAGCCTTACCACAAATGGCTATACAGTATGGAGATTATGCAGTATGGCAAAATGAGATGCTTAAAACAAAAAGCTTTAGAAAGCAGGAAGAATACTGGATGAATAACTTGTCCGGTGAGATACCTGTACTCAATATGCTTACAGATTTTCCTCGTCCTTTGATGCAAAGCTATGAAGGAAACAGCATTAGCTTTGAAATGGATAAGGAAGTGATGGAAAAGCTTGCTTTAATTGCAAAAGAGACGGGCTCCACCATGTATATGGTTCTGCTTTGTGCTTATAGTATACTTCTTTCTAAATATTCCGGGCAGGAAGACATTATAATAGGTTCACCAATAGCCGAAAGACCTAATGCAGAGCTTGAGGGTTTGATAGGTATGTTTGTAAATACCCTTGCAATAAGGACTGAGCCTTCCGGGGATATGACAATAAAGGAAATGCTGCAAAAAGTAAGGGGAACTGCATTAGATGCTTATGATAATAAAGATTATAGCTTTGAAGACCTAGTTGAAAAGCTTGATATTAAGAGAGATATGAGCAGAAATCCTCTCTTTGATACAATGTTTGTTCTGCAAAATACACAAGAGGATACTTTCTGTCTTGAGTCCCTTAAATGTAAGCCTTACAAAGTTGAACATATTTTGTCAAAGTTTGATCTTACACTTTATGCGTTTGAAGGCAATGACAAAACTATATTTACAATTGAGTACTGTACAAAATTATTTAAAAAAGAAAGCATTGAAATACTTAAAGAGCATTTTATAAATGTATTAAGAAGCTTTGTTACAGGTATTGATAAGAAAATATGTGAAATAGATATTGTGACAAAAAAAGAGAAGGAACAGATACTCCATGTATTTAACAATACAAAGGCAGATTACCCAATTGACAAAACAATTATAGAGTTGTTCGAAGAAGAGGTGAAGAAGTTCCCGGAACGTACTGCTGTTGCATTTAAGGGTGAAAATCTCACCTACAGGGAGCTCGATGAAAAATCAAACCAGGTTGCCAGAATACTCAGAGAAAAGGGTGTGGGTCCGGATGCCTTGGTAGGCTTGATTTTAGAGAGATCATTTGAAATGATAATTGGAATAATGGCCATATTAAAAGCAGGCGGAGCATACCTTCCTATAAGCCCTGATTATCCTGAGGATAGAATTGGATTTCTTGTAAAGGACAGTGGTTTAAAACTATTGCTTGTCCAGTCAAGCTTTGCTGATAAGGTTATTGGTATCGAAACTGTAAATCTTGAGGACAAAGGTCTTTACAGGGGCAGCTGCCAGCAGCTTGAAATAGTGAGTAAACCTGATAACCTGGCCTATGTAATATATACCTCCGGTTCTACAGGAAAGCCTAAAGGAGTCATGATTGAGAATTATTCAGTAATAAACAGACTTAACTGGATGCAGAAAATGTACTCTATCGGAGAGGGTGACGTGATACTACAAAAAACCCCATATACCTTTGACGTGTCTGTATGGGAGCTTTTCTGGTGGTCGTTGACCGGTGCTGCCGTTTGCATGTTAGAGCCGGGAGGAGAGAAGGATCCTTCCAAAATAGTTGCTGCAATCGGAAAGTATAATATTACAACAATGCATTTTGTACCTTCTATGCTAAATACTTTTCTTGACTATGTGGAGGGGATGGAAGATACCTCAAGTCTAAAGAGTTTAAAACAGGTATTTGCCAGCGGAGAGGCATTAAATGCTTCACAGGTAAATAGGTTTAATAAATTATTAAACAAAGCTTTTGGAACAAAGCTTCATAATCTCTATGGACCTACTGAGGCAACGGTCGACGTATCGTACTTTGATTGTTCAAAAACACAAGAAATTGATATAGTCCCTATAGGTAAGCCTATTGATAATATAAATCTTTATGTAATTGGCAAAAACAACTCTCTTTGCCCTGTTGGAGTTGTCGGAGAACTTTATATAGCAGGCGATGGGTTGGCAAGAGGTTATTTGAACAGGGCGGAACTGACAGCGGAAAAATTTGTACCAAATCCATTTGCAAAGGGTAAGAGGATCTACAGGACAGGAGACCTTGCAAGATGGATGCCTGATGGGAATATTGAATACCTAGGGAGAATTGATCATCAGGTGAAGATTAGAGGATACAGAATAGAGCTTGGTGAAATAGAGTCGCTGCTATTAGAGCTTGATGGGGTTAAAGAAGCAGTAGTAATAACAAGGACAGATAAAAACGGCAATAAATATCTCTGTGGGTATTGTGTCTGCGACAGAGAGCTAAACATTAAGGAATTAAGAGAGTATCTATCGGAGAAATTGCCGGAATATATGATTCCTTCACACTTTGTGAAGCTTGATAAGATGCCTTTGTCACCAAACGGCAAAGTGGATAGAAAAGTGCTTCCAGAGCCTGATGAAAGCATTGGGTTGGACACAGAGTACGAACCACCCCAAAATGAATTACAGCAGAGACTTGTAGAAATGTGGAATGAGGTATTAGGAAAGCAGAAGATAGGGATCAAAGATAACTTCTTTGAACTAGGAGGAGACTCCATAAAAGCTATTCAGATTGCTTCAAGGCTTAATAAGTACAATTTCAAGGTTGAAGTCAGGGATATACTGACAAAACCAACAATTGAAGAGCTTTGCAGCTATGTAACCATATCGTTAAGAAAAGCTGAACAGGGTGTCATACAGGGTGAAGTCAACCTTACACCTATTCAAAGCTGGTTCTTTGATATGAACTTTAAGGAAATGCACCACTGGAATCAGGCAGTTATGGTATACAGGGAAAAGGGATTGGAAGAGGAAATAGTAAAAAAGGTAGCCTCAAAAATTCTGGAACACCATGATATATTAAGGGCTGCATTTAAAAAAGAAGAGGGAAGAATCACACAGGTGCATAAGCAAATTGAAGAACAACAGGTTGATCTCAAGGTATATGACTTAAAAGGCATTGAGGACTGTGTGAGTAAAATTGGAGAACTCTCAAACCAAATACAGGGTAGCATTGATTTGGAGAAGGGGCCTCTTGTAAAATTCGTACTTTTCAAAACATCAACTGGAGACCATTTGTTAATAGCTGCTCACCATTTGGTGGTTGACGGTGTTTCCTGGAGAATAATCTTAGAGGATATGGAAACAGGCTATAATCAGGCTCTAAACGGAGAAGAAATAAGCTTCCAGGATAAGACCGATTCATATAAGCTGTGGTCTGAAAAATTAAGGCTTTATGCGAACACTAGAGAAATCCAAAAAGAAGCAGATTACTGGAGCAAGCTGGAAAGTAGCAAGGTGGAAGAACTTAAAAAGGACAACAAGGTTGAAATTGACCTTGTGAAGGATACAGACACTGTTACATTAAGTTTATCAGAAATAGAGACTGATAAATTGATGACAAAGACAAAACATGCGTATAACACTGATGTTAAAGATATACTTCTTGCGGCATTAGGACTTTCTATAAAGGAATGGTCCAAGGCGGACAGTGTTCTCGTTGATTTGGAAGGCCATGGAAGAGAAGAAATCTTTGGTGATATCGACATTAATAGAACAGTGGGCTGGTTTACAAGTATGTATCCTGTGATACTTGATATGAAAAATGTAGAGGATTTATCGGCTTATATTATAAACACCAAGGAGAGTCTTAGAAAAATACCCAATAAAGGTATAGGATATGGGATTTTAAAATACCTGTCCTCACATGAGAATAAATCCGGGCTACAATTTGTACTAAAGCCTGAAATATGCTTTAATTACCTCGGCGAAATTGGTCAGGAAACAGGTGCAAGTGAGTTTGGTTTGTCAAATGCTCCTATTGGATATACCATTAGCCCTAATTCCGAGCGACCGCATGCAATTTATCTAAACGGAATGACCGTGGGTGGAAAGCTTCACATACAAGTATCGTTTAACAGGAACGCATACAAAGAAGAGACGATTTCTGAATTCATTGAAAAAATGGAGAAGAGTCTAAATATGATCATAGACCATTGTATGAGTGCTGATAAAACAGAATTAACACCATCAGATTTTGAGGATGACGATCTTTCTATAGAGGAGTTGAATAAAATCTATGAAAACTTCAAGTAATATTATAGAACAAATATACGAACTTTCTCCGATGCAGGAAGGAATGTTGTTTCAAGCATTAGCAGAAAAGGATTCTGAAGCCTATTTTGAACAAATGAGCATACGAGTTAAAGGGAACATGGATTTTGAAGTTGTAAGGAAAACTATGGAAGTTCTTTTTGATAGATATGATGTGTTGAGAACCAACTTTGTTTATGAAAACATAGAAAAGCCAAGACAGGTAGTATTGGCTAAAAAAGAACCAGACCTTTACTATGAAGATATATCTGGTTTGAATGGATTAATGAAGGAGCAATATATAGAGGAATTTAAGAAAAAAGACAGAAAAAAGGGGTTTGACTTAGGCAACGGAGCCCTTATGAGGTTTTCCTTGCTTAAGTTGGAAGAAGGGGTTTATGAGGTGGTATGGAGCAATCATCATATTATTATGGACGGATGGTGCTTAGGGATAATAATTGATGACTTCCTCAAAATCTACAAATCATTACAAGGAGGCATGCCTTTTCAGCTTGAAAAGGCACTGCCCTATAAAACATACATAAGGTGGCTTAAAAAAAGGGATAAGGAAGAGGCCTTAAGTTATTGGGAACAGTATTTGTCAAATTATAGCGACAAGACTATTATCCCTAAATCTGCAAAGCTTGATGAAAAGGCTGGGTATATAAAGGAAGAAGCAGTTGCTATTTTCGATGAAGAAATGACAAAAGGTTTAAGGGAAGCAGCCGCACGAAATCAAGTAACCTTAAATACCTTGTTCCAAACAATATGGGGTATTCTTCTTCAAAAGTACAATGGCAGGGAAGACGTGGTTTTTGGTTCTGTAGTTTCCGGAAGACCTGCTGAAATAGAAGGTATAGAAAAAGCGGTAGGGCTGTTTATAAACACTATACCTGTTAGAATTAAAAACTCTGCGGATATGAAGTTTTCAAACTTGATAAAAGAAGTACAGCAGGATGCAGTTGCATCAGAAAAATACAGCTTTTTATCCCTGTCGGAGGTTCAATCGGTATCAGAGCTTAAGTATGAGCTTCTAGACCATATTATTGTATTCGAAAATTACCCTATAGAGAATGTAATTGAAAATTCCAATAATGATGGTAATAGCTTATTTAAAATAGATAAAGTAGATTTATTTGAACAGATTAACTATGATTTTGGTGTTGTTGTGATTCCCGATAAGACTATGAAACTCAGGATCTACTTTAATTCTGTGGTATATGATAAAGACACGGTTTCAAGGATGCTAGTACATTTAAAAAATATTGTTAAGGCTGTTATTAGTGATACAGAAGTTCTCATTGATGAGATGGATATTTTATCAAAAGAAGAAAAAGAGCATTTAATTTCTGATTTTAACAATACAAAAGCAATATATCCAAAGGATAGGACAATCCATGAGATGTTCTTAGAACAAGTGGAAAGAGTCCCTAATAATACAGCAGTAGTATTCGAAGGAAAAGAGCTTACATACAGTGAACTGAATAGAAAGTCCAACCAATTGGCTCTTTTACTCCGTGAAAAAGGCGTAAAACCTGATGACAGAGTATGCCTTGTATTAGAGCGTTCACTTGAAATGGTGATTGGTATAATGGCTGTTTTAAAGGCAGGAGGAGCATATCTTCCAATAAGCCCCGAAAACCCTGAGGACAGAATCAGATTTCTTATAGAGGATAGCGATGCAAAGCTTGTACTTACTCAGGGCAGGTTTATCGACAAGGTTTTCCATAGCAGTGTAATAAATCTCGAAGATGAAAGCTTCTATATAGGAGATGGTGAAAACCTGGAGCAAATAAACAATCCTTCTGACCTTGCATATATAATATACACTTCAGGCTCTACAGGAAAGCCTAAGGGAGTTATGATAGAGCATTATCCTGTAATAAACAGGCTCAACTGGATGCAGAAAATGTACCCTATAGGAGAAAAGGATGTTATACTCCAGAAAACCCCGTACACCTTTGACGTGTCGGTATGGGAGCTTCTATGGTGGTCCTTTACGGGGGCAAAAGTTGTAATGTTAAAACCGGGAGGGGAAAAAGACCCGGCTCAGATAGTTGATGCTATCGAGAAAAACAGAGTCACAACAATGCATTTTGTACCTTCAATGTTAAATGTTTTCCTAGATTACCTTGAAGGTCTTGAAAATATAGACAGGCTTAAAAGCTTAAAGCAGGTATTTGCCAGTGGAGAGGCCTTGAATGTTTTGCAGGTAAAGAGGTTTAACAACTTATTATACAATAGGATTGGCACAAAGCTTCATAACCTGTATGGTCCTACTGAGGCTACAGTTGATGTATCTTATTTCCCATGCTCAACCGGTGAGGAAATTGAACTTGTTCCTATAGGCAAGCCAATAGACAACACAAGTCTTTTGGTTGTTGACAAGGAATTAAAACTTTGTCCTATAGGGATAACCGGAGAACTTGTAATTGCCGGCGATAGCCTTGCGAGAGGTTATTTAAATAGGCCTGAGCTAACCCTGGAGAAGTTTTTGCCAAACCCATACAGCCCAAGTGATAGAATTTACAAAACCGGAGACTTAGCAAGGTGGCTTCCCGATGGGAATATTGAATATCTAGGAAGGATAGACCATCAGGTGAAGATAAGAGGAAACAGAGTAGAGTTAGGTGAGATAGAAGCACGGCTCATAGAATATGTAGGTATTAAAGAAACCGTAGTTATGGCAAGAAAGGATATCGAAGGGGAATATTATCTATGTGCCTATTGTGTTTCAGACAAGGAGCTTACGGTAGGTGAACTGAGAGCACACTTGACTTTGGAATTACCGGATTACATGATACCCTCCCACTTTGTAAAGCTTGATAAAATTCCTATAAACTCTAATGGAAAAGCAGATAGAAAAGCTCTACCAGAACCTGATGCAAGTATGGATACAGGGGCAGAATATGAGGCTCCACAAAATGAGCTTGAAGAAAAGCTGGTTGAAATTTGGAAGAACATATTAGGAGTAGAAACCATAGGTACAAATCATAACTTTTTTGACCTTGGAGGACACTCACTTAAAGCAACAGTCCTTGTTTCAAAAATAAAAAGAGAATTTGATGTGGAATTCCCTCTAAAAGAAATATTCAAACTCTCAACAGTGAAAAAACAGGCAGAATATGTGACGAAAATGGAAAAAAGTATATTCGAGGCCATAAAACCTGTTGAGAATAGGGAATACTATCCTGCTTCTTCGGCCCAAAAGAGGCTTTTCGTGCTGAGTCAGATAGAAAGTGAAACCACTGCTTACAATATTCCGGGGATTATGGTTGTTGATGGACCTTTAGATATCGGAAAGCTTTGGGAGGCATATAAAAAAGTAGCTCAAAGACACGAAGCCTTTAGGACCTCTTTTGAAATGATTGAGGGTGAAATTGTACAAAGGGTTCAAAGGGAAGCTGAACTTGAAATTGAATATATGGAAGCCGAAGAGACAAAAGCTGAGGGAAGTCAGCTTGAAGATTATATAAAAGCCTTTGTTCGTCCTTTTGATTTAGGCGTGGCACCTTTAGCAAGGATATGTATGGTGAAATTGTCACAAGGCAGACACCTTTTAATGTTTGATATGCACCATATCATATCTGATGCAACCTCGATTGGTATACTGGTAAATGAAATAGCAGAGCTTTATAACGGAAAAGCTTTAGCCAATATGTCTCTACAGTACAAGGACTACTCGGTATGGCAGAATGATTTGTTTAAATCGGGAGGAATAAAAAATCAGGAAGATTACTGGCTAAAAGTGTTTTCCGAGGATATTCCTGTCCTTAATTTGCCCCTTGACTATTCCCGTCCACAGGTACAGAGCTTTGAAGGAAACAGTGTTGAATTTGATATAGATGACAGGCTGACTGAAAAGCTTTATAAAGTAGCTAAAGAAACCGGCTCAACAATGTACATGGTACTTCTTGCAGCATATAATGTATTTCTTGGAAAGTATACAGGGCAGGAAGATATTATTGTAGGTTCGCCTATAGCAGGAAGACGCAATGACGAACTGCAAAACATCATAGGTGTATTTGTAAATACCCTCGCAATGAGGAATTATCCGGCAAGTGAAAAAAACTTTGTGGATTTCCTCAAGGAAGTAAGGGGAAATGCATTAGATGCCTATGAGAATCAGGACTACCAGTTTGAGGAATTGGTTGAAAAACTTAATATAAGAAGAGATGTAAGCCGAAATCCACTTTTTGATACAATGTTTGAGCTGCTGAATGAAGAGGTTTACATGGAACTCGATTCAATTAAGATTACTCCCTACAAAGCAGAACAAAAGGTATCAAGATTTGATATTACGCTTAATGCTTTCGAATGTGGCAATAAACTGTCTTTCACCTTTGATTTTTGCACAAAATTATTCAAAAGAGGAACGGTAGAAAGAATCAAAGAGCATTTTATAAATATATTAAATGGGATATCAGAAAACCCTTATAAGAAGATCTCGGAAATAGGTATGTTGGCAGAAGAAGAGAAAAAGCAGCTTATATTTGGTCTGAACAATACTAAAGCTGAATATCCAGAAGACAAGACAATAACGCAGCTCTTCGAAGAACAGGTGAAGAGTATGCCGGATAACAAAGCGTTAGTATATGAGGGTAAGAGCCTCACATACGGGGAATTGAATGAAAAGGCAAATCGTTTGGCAAAGGTATTGATTGAAAGAGGAACAAGTAAGGACAGCATAGTTGGAATAATGGCAGATCGGTCGCTAGAAATGATTGTAGGTATAATAGCTGTGTTAAAGGCAGGAGGAGCTTATATTCCAATAGATCCTGACTATCCTTTGGACAGAATAGGATATATGTTATCTGACAGTGGTGCTGACCTTGTGCTTACTTACAATTGCTCAAAAGACCTAAAAGAAATAGGGTTTAGTGGGATTATTGATATGGGTGATAGCACAGCATATGGGGAAGATGCTGGTGATCCTATCGTCGAAGGTTCGGACAGATTGGCCTATATCATTTATACCTCTGGTTCTACGGGTAAACCAAAAGGAGTAATGATTGAGCACAGAAGTGTGGTTAATCTGGCAGAAAGCTTAAATCAAAGAATTTACAAGCCCTACGGCCCGGCTCAAAAGGTTGCACTGGTTGCATCCTATACCTTCGATGCTTCGGCACAGCAGATATTTGCAGCATTGCTGCTAGGACATGCACTTTATATAGTGCCGAACGATGTTAAAAAGGACGGGGAAAGGCTGCTTAAATATTATATAGAAAACTCAATTGATATATCTGACGGTACCCCTATACACTTAAGGTTAATGCTGCAATACCTGCCGGATTATAAAGAAAGTCTTGGAATAAAGCATTTTATAATTGGTGGAGATGTACTGCATTATAATACTGTAGAAGAGTTTTTAGGAAGCTTTGAAGGTGAGAAGCCGTGTATAACTAATGTATACGGCCCTACAGAGTGTTGTGTGGATTCTACAGCTTATTTGATAAAGGAAGAGGAATTAAAGGAATACAACTCAATACCTATTGGGAAACCGTTAAATAATCTAAGGTTTTATGTCTTTGATAAATGCAGAAAATTGGTCCCAACAGGAGTAGCAGGAGAACTTTATATTGCAGGGGATGGAGTGGCAAGAGGCTACTTAGGAAGGCCGGACCTTACCAATGAGAGGTTCTTATTGGATCCTTTCGTTGAAGGCGAAAGGATGTACAGGACAGGTGACCTTGTAAGGTGGCTTCCTGACGGCAATATGGAGTTCTTTGGCAGAATGGACAACCAGGTAAAGATCAGAGGCTACAGGATAGAGCTTGGTGAAATAGAAAATGAACTGGCAAAGCATGACAGCATAAAGGAAGCTGTTGTAACCATCAGAGGGAAGGTTGGCGACAATTATCTATGTGCGTATATTGTTCCTGAAGGTGACCTTTCGGTGAAGGAGGTTAAGGAATACCTTCTAGGGTCTTTGCCTGACTACATGGTACCTTCCCATTTTGTGATGCTTGAAGCTATGCCTTTGACAACAAGCGGAAAGATAAACAGGCTTGCCCTTCCTGAACCCGATGTTGGTATGGATATTGGTACAGAATATGTTGCACCTTCTGGTGAAAGGGAAGAAAAGCTGGTTGAGATTTGGAAAGAGGTTTTGGAAGTAGGAGAAATAGGTGTAAATCATGACTTTTTCGACCTTGGAGGTCATTCGCTTAAAGCTACAGTGCTTGTGGCAAAAGTGAAGAAGGAGTTTAGTGTAGAACTGCCTCTAAGGGAGGTTTTCACCCTTTCTACAGTGAGAAAACAGGCAGAATATTTGGGAAGCCTTGAAAAGAAAAAATATAAAGCTATAAGACCTGTAAAAGACATGGAGTACTATCCTGCATCATCAGCGCAGAAAAGGCTTTTTGTCCTCAGTGAGTTAGAGGAAGGAAGCACTGCCTACAATATTCTAGGTATTATGATTGTTGAAGGAGACCTTGATATTGAAAAGCTCCGGGAGGTTTATAAGGAATTAGCAAAACGGCATGAGACTTTAAGGACCTCCTTTGAAATGGCAGAGGGTGAAATTGTACAGAGG
>CAYXPB010000056.1:0-294 GCA_964466645.1 uncultured Acetivibrio sp.
GGTGGATTTAAATATGTTCAAGCGGGACCTGCATTTTTAGAACAAAAAAATCACCGCTTTATAGTTGAAGTTTTCAAAGAACTCAAGAGCAAGTGCTCAAAAGTGTACTTATTATTCCTTGGGACAGGTGATTTGTTTGATAGTATCAGGCAATTGGTGAAACAGTACGGTTTAGAAAAGGATGTATGTTTTTTAGGTGTGCGTCCAGATGTAAATAGATATTTAAATGCTGCAGATTGTTATATTATGCCATCTTTATATGAAGGGCTTCCTGTTGCCGCAGTTGAAGCGGAA
>CAYXPB010000056.1:304-21264 GCA_964466645.1 uncultured Acetivibrio sp.
ATTTGCCGTGTGTTTTTTCTACAAATATTACCGATGAAGTAGCCTTGACTGAACGAGTGACTTTCTTGCAGCTTGATGAACCAGTGACAAAATGGTGTGATGTTTTATTAGGTTACCGGAATTTAGACAGGAGAAATGTTTCGGAAAAAATAGCGGAACGTGGGTATGCTGTTAATAGTGTTGCAGAAGCTCTACAAAAATTTTATATAGATGAAAATGGGGAATAGGGATGAATACTAAGACGATAACTATACATGCGTTGGATAATTGTGGGTCGGGTTTACAAGCTTATGCGCTTCAGCAATTTCTAATAAATAATGGTATAGATAATGAAATAATAGATTATAGGCCATGGTATATTTACAATAATGGTCGTCCTTTAGATTGGAAATTTTTTGTGAAAAGGTTGCTTTACTGGCGAAAATTAAAGCTGCGCAGAAATGTTTATGATACATTCATAGAAAAATATCTGAAAGTTACTCCTAAGGTATATAAAACACATAGCGAACTGGAAAAAGCAGAATTAAAGGCAGATTGCTTTATTGCCGGTAGTGATCAGATTTGGAACAGTTATTTTGAGTGCGGTAAAGATTTGGTATATTACTTATCTTTTGTTGGTAATCAGCGAAAGGTTTCTTATGCAGCAAGTTTGGGGCGTACTGAATTTGAGCCGGTAAAACTTGAATTTATGAAAAAACGGGTACAAGCCTTTGATTTAGTTACAGTAAGAGAGGAGAGTGCCGTTTCGGTGCTTGATTCTATAGGTATTAAATCGGAAAGGGTATGTGATCCGACTTTTCTATTGGAAGCCCATCAATACCGTGAACATAAAATTGAAGTATATAAAGGAGATTATATACTTGTATATCTTACTGAGGCCAGTGAGCTTTTAGATAAAGCCTTACAAATTTTAGCTGCGAAGTATAGTGCAAAAATTGTGTATGTGGGTTCCTTTTTGAACAGATGCAAGTGTGATGTGAATTTAACGGATGTGGGACCCTGGGAATTTATTGGGCTGATTGATAATGCAAAGTTTGTTATTGCCGGGTCTTTCCATGCGTCGGTCTTTTCATGTATTTTGAATAAAAGTTTTGCGGTTCTTCCTTATGAAAATAATATAAGAATGGAAGAATTGCTGAATTCCTTTAACCTTAAGAGTAGATTTATTCGCAAAGATGAAGATCTAAAAATTCTTGATCAGGAAATATCCGATGAGGAATTTACACATATATATGAGATAATCGGAAAATGGCGTAATGATGCACGAATGCGTTTTTTGAAGAGATTGTAATTATACTTGATTTAGCTTTTCGAAAAACAAGTGTGCCCAAGGAGTATTTTGTATGGATAAAATAGTTTTGTTTACAGATAAAAAAGATTGTTGTGCTTGCGGAGGCTGTGTCAATATTTGCCCTAATGATGCGATTAGCATGAAAGAGGATGAGTTTGGGTTCTTGTACCCAGAGATTGATCACGAAAAGTGTATTCAGTGTAGAAAGTGCCTTAAGGTATGTGCCTATCAGCATCAGGAGGTGTCAAACACTACAAAAGATGCCTATGTTGCGCTTGCAAAGGAGAAAGAAGTATCACAAAAGTCTGCGTCTGGGGGGATTTTTGCAGCAGTTGCAAAGGAGATATTGAACTGTGGCGGTGTCGTGTTTGGATGTTCCTTTGAGCAGCAGGGTGGAACTATTTGCGCTGAGCATATTATGATTGAGAAAATAGAAGACCTTGAAAAGCTTCAAGGCTCAAAATATGTTCAAAGCTTCATAGGAACAGCTTATCAACGGGTGAAGCAAGAATTGGAAAAAGGACGGTTGGTGCTTTTTTCCGGAACACCATGTCAAATTGCAGCATTAGGCAGCTTCCTTGGCAATGGAGAATTCCCAAACCTACTAACTATTGATATTATATGTCATGGAGTTCCTGGTTCAAAATTTTTCGAAAGCTATATTAAGGAATTTGAAAAGAATTTAGGTGGTAAGATTACAGCCTTCCGATTTAGGGATAAAGCCGGTGGCTGGGGTTTAAAGGGATCTGTTGAATATATAAACAAAAGAGGTGTACATAAGAAAAAAATTGTCCCGGTCCAGTTGTCTTCCTATTATCAACTGTTTCTCGATTCAGTTATATACCGGGAAAACTGTTATAGTTGCAAATACGCAGGGCCATTTCGCACAGGAGATATAACAATCGGAGATTATTGGGGAATTGATAAGGAGCATCCTGAATATCTTCTTGTAAATGGGGGGGCCATGGATCAAAGGGAAAACCTTTCATGTGTGCTGGTTAATACAGATAGAGGAAAGAATATGCTGGAGAAGTTTGGATACTTAATCCAATTACAGCCCTCCACCTTTGAGAAAGTAGCAAGGCAGAATGGTCAATTGAGACATCCAAGTCATAGAAGTGATAAAAGAGCGTTTATACTTAAAGCCTATAAAGAAGGCGGCTATGCAGCAGTTGATAAGTGGCACTATAAAAGACTTGGTGCTAAAAGATATATCTATGTGCTGTGGAATGCTTTGCCGATAAGGTTAAGAGAATTTATAAAGAGAGTGGATTAGTTTTTTTATTAAAGAAGAGGAGTTAGAAAGTGAGGAAAGAGGTTGGAAAAGTATTTGATAAGTGTGATAATGCCTGCGTATAATGCACAGGAAAGCTTCCTCAGGGAGGCCGTTATGAGTGTTTTACAGCAGACGTATTCAAACTTCGAGTTATTAATAATTGATGATGGCTCTGAAAAAGCGGTAAGCGAAGTAATTGCAGATATATCGGATAAAAGGGTTCAGGTGATTAAGCATGCTCGCAATCAAGGACTGCCATATTCACTCAATAGAGGAATAGAGGAGGCCAAAGGAAAGTACATTTTTCGTATGGATGCCGATGATAAGTGTGTGCCTGTCCGGTTTGAGAAACAAGTCAAGTTTTTGGAAGAAAACAAAGAAATTGACGTTGTTTCGACCTTTGCCCGTACTTTTGGTGCCAATGACTTAATATACCGCTCAAAAAAGACTGATGAACTGATTAAAGCTGAACTCCTGTGGAAGAATCCGCTTGTACATCCTACAGTTGCAATGCGGGTTGATACAATAAAAAAGCGAAATATTCGCTATCAGTTAGGTACAAAGTCCGAAGATTTTGGGTTGTGGTCAAAAATGGCATTTGAATTTGGATGTAAGTTTGCAGTCCTGCCGGAGGTATTATTGTATTACAGGATTCATGAAGGACAGATAACCAAAACAAGTCAGGAAAAGCTGATTCAGAGTGAAAAAGAAATATTGAAAGCAACTTTTGCGAGTTTAAATATTTGCTTGGATTTAGATGAAATGGAGTTTTATTTAAGCCTTAGAAATGCTAATAAATTGACACTACAAGAACTTAAGAGAGCTCTTTTGGTTTTTCGAAAAGTATTGAAGCAAGTGTCCAATTCAATATCAAAGAGGCATTTAACACAAATGTATTTAAAAGCATTAATTAAGTTATATATAAAGAAGGTTTAAGGGGTTTATGATGAAGATCTCAATTATTACATTACAAAATATAAGCAACTATGGTTCTGTTTTGCAGGCATATGCTACACAGGAATATTTCTCAGGATTAGGGTATGAGGCTGAATTAGTGGATTACTGGAGAACAAACATGGTTGACCAAAATATTGCACAAGATATTGTTGAGCATAAAAACCTGAAGCTTAAGCAAATCTGGGGAAAAAGTATTATACTTAGAAAGTTCATGACCCATTTGCTTTCAAAAAAAATAGAATACCGTGCTAGGGTATTTAGACAGTTTACTTCAAAACATTTAAATGCAACTTCAAGGCGTTACGTGTCTATAGACGATTTGAGAATGAGCCCACCAGAAGGTGATATATATTGTGTTGGCAGT
Organism: uncultured Acetivibrio sp.; assembly: GCA_964466645.1. Taxonomy (GTDB): domain Bacteria; phylum Bacillota; class Clostridia; order Acetivibrionales; family Acetivibrionaceae; genus Acetivibrio. The sequence goes on from CAYXPB010000056.1 coordinate 4,193, forward strand.
GATCAGGTTTGGAACAGTGATTGGAATGGCGGTTTTGATGAAGCGTTTTATCTTCAGTATGGAGAAAAAGATATTCTGCGCATTGCATTTTCGTCTAGCTTTGGTGTTGAGACTTTGCCTGAAGAAGAAGCTAAGAGGGTCTCGGAAATTTTAAGTGAGTATAGCATCATTACAGTAAGGGAAGCTTCTGCAAAAGACCTCATCAATAAATTGGGAATCAAATGTGTAGAGCATATTCTAGACCCAACTTTGATGCTAGGGAAAGAAGAATGGGAGAGAATAACAAATTCAGAGTTAAGCAAATTAGGACCTTATATTTTGGTATATCAGCTAAATGAGAATGAAATGTTTGATAAAGCAGTTCAAGTTGCTGCTGAAAAGTTCAATTGCAAGGTCGTTAGAATAGAATACCGTAAGACTAAAAAAGCTGGTGAACATTTTGTATTACCAAGGGTTGAAGATTGGGTTTCGTTATTTTACTATGCGCAGTATGTTATTACCGATTCTTTCCATGCGACAGCTTTTTCCATTAATTTTAATAAGAAATTCATCAATATACTGCCAAATAAATTTGGAACAAGAATTGTCAGCTTGCTGCAACTTGTTGGGCAGGAGGATAGAATTATAAAAGAATTGTCTCAAGTCCCTGTATTGGATAAATCAATTGAGTATGATATTATTAATACAATATTAGAGGGAGAACGGGATAGAGTAAGACATATATTCCTTAAGCATTAAGAGGTGTTTTTATATGCTCATCAGGATTAATCGAAAGCGGTTTTTAGCATTATTATTAGTATCGTTCATTACATTTTGCATATATAATCCTAGTGGTTTTATTTCCGTACCTGGATATATTGGTAAGGCAGCTTTTTTATTAATATCGGCTTTTTCCATATATAAGTTGTATATAAGCGACAATAGAAGTGAAATTCATTTTTTTTATAATACAGTTATGAAAATGTTTATATTTCCTGAAGTTTTAATATTGTGCTATAGCCTTTTTATAACATTGGCAGGAAATGATGGTTTTTTAATTATAGAAAGTACAATTGATCTGATGATTTCGAGGATTATGATAATTACGTTTTTATGGGCATGTATTAGAAGCTTGGGAATCAAAGCGATTGATTGCTTTTTTTATGGGTGTTTTTTGAGTTATACATACACTGTTTTTAGCTTTTTTTTGCAGAATGGAATCATAAGCGGATTAAGTATGATTTCGATTGGATCTTATGGACTAAGCCTTGAAGTACACAACATGACTTATATTTTCGGATATCTTTTTATTTACTATTTACTGATAGAACAAAGACTTACTAAAGCATATGAAAAAAAGCGGTTGCTTAAAATTTTAATGTGTTTTATATATGTATATCTTGGACAAAAGCGCATGGTACTTATTGCTATTTTGATGGCTGTTTTTGTTTGGTTTTTGTTATTTAAGGTAGTAAAAAAGGATAGGAAGAAAATCGTTATCGGTGCAAGTGCGCTCGTAATTTGTATATCGATGCTTTATGTTTGGTTTATAAATTCAGGCTATTTTGAAAGCTTTGTAATATTATATAACATTAAAACATCCTCTAGATTGAACTTTTATACTTATTTTAATAAAAGTTATACATTTTCTCCATTATATTGGGGAAGAGGAATAACTTATACAGATGAAATAATGTCTTCAGCAACTGGAATGGCTGATTTAAACCTGATTTCTGCTACAACAGTTCATAACGACGTATTGAGGCTGTTCGTTGGAATTGGATTTGTTCCGACAATTATTTATTTGGTACTAATTTTGTATAATAGAGTAATTGTAATAGGGAAAGAATTTGGTGAAGAAATATCATTTTTATATTTTGTACTTGCCATTTCCTATTTTGTAAACTGGTTTGCATCAAATGCAGGCTTGGAAATGTGGTGTTATAGTGGTTTCTTGATTTGTGTTCTAACAATGCTACATGAGGTCTTGGCGCAAAGAGATTGCGGGGGGTTGTAAGCTGAAAAATGAATAAGCGATTTGCAATTAATATGTTTGCTAGTGTGTTTACATTTGTTGTTAATTTATTGATTAATTTTATACTATCGCCGTTTATTGTTTCGAGACTTGGTGTAGAAGCAAACGGGTTTATTTCGCTATCAACAAGCTTTGTTAATTATGCTTCGGTTTTGACTGCTGCATTAAATTCTTTATTCGGGCGATATTTGACCATTGAATTACATAAAAAAAATGTCAAACGTGCAAATGAGTATTTTACATCCGTTTTTTTTGCCAATATACTTATTAGTATTTTACTGTTTTTTGTGATGCTAATTTGTACTGTTAATTTGCACAATATTTTAAGTATACCGGCTCAACTCTATGTAGATGTTAAAATAACGTTTATGTTTACATTTATGAACTATATTCTTGGGCAACTATTCACTGTTTTTAGCATTTGCACCTTTGCAAGAAATCGTCTGGATTTATCGTCCCTTTGCAATATATTTCAGTATGTTGTAAAAATAATACTTTTAGTTTTATTGTATACTTTATTACCGGCGAATATGTACTACGTTCCGATGGTTGGAATGATTGTAACCATAATGGCCCGCTTTATATATACCCGACTTACTAAAAAGCTTTTGCCGGAGATCAAAATTAGTCGAAAGCACTTTAAAATTGGTCTTGTAATTACCATTTTTAAAAATGGTATATGGATGAGTTTGCAAAATTTAAATAAAATTTTAGAGACAGGGCTTGATTTGCTTATTACCAACAACTTTGTCAGTGGTGTAAGCATGGGATATTTGTCGATAGCAAAAATAATACCTAATGTGATATATCAGCTGTCTGCAACCATTGCCAATGTTTTTTCACCCACCTATGCGGAACTTTACGCAAAGGAAGAACGAGAAAAGTTGATTTCTCATATTAATTTTTCGGTCAAAGTAATGGCTATAATAATGGCTACACCTTTAGCCGGATTGATTGTATTTGGAGAAGCCTTCTTTTGCTTGTGGCAAAATTCGTTGAGTAGAGATGAAATACATATAGTTCAGATACTATCAGTGCTTACATTACTTCCAACCTTGTTTAATTGTTATATGGAGGGAATGTATTACATTAATGTTGTTACAAATAGAATAAAAACATCTGTAATAGTAACTTTCCTTTTTGGTATTGCTGCAGTTACTATTGAATTGATTTTGCTTTCTACAACCGATTTAGGAGTTTATGCTGTGGCAGGTACGAGTGCCGTTGTAATGAGCATACGATACATCTTTTTTACACCGATGTATTGTGCACACATACTAAAAATGAAGCTTTCATATTTCTATTCACCAATACTCAAAGCCCTTTGTGTTTGCTTTGTAGAAGGATTGCTGTTTGTTGTAATTGCTATGCTTATTAATACCCACTCTTTGAAAGGTTTTATAATGGCAGTAATATTAGCAGGTATAATTGGGTATGGCTTCTCTTTATTAGTTATCCTAAACAAAGGAGAACGTCAAAAATTAAGTGAAATATTCAGAAGGAAAATACTCAAGAAGTAATCTGAGGGAGGTGGTACCTAATGTATCTATACGACGATGAAAAGGATTGCTGCGGATGTTCCGCATGTATGAATATATGCCCAAAATCTGCGATAAAAATGGTAGCAAATGAGTATGGTTTTATTTACCCAAGGATTGAAGCTGATAAATGTATACAATGTGGTTTGTGTGTAAGAACTTGTCCTTTAAAGGATAAGGAAAACCTTGTTGCTCCAATACTTACAAAGGTTGCAGTGACAAATCACACCAATGTTTTACAGTCAGCATCCGGTGGCGCTTTTGCAAGTTTTGCAAAATCTTTTATCCTTGACGGGGGAATTGTATACGGATGTTCTATGGAAGTTGTAGAAGGAAAGCTTACTCCAATGCATATTGGTGTTGATGAAATGGAAGGCTTGCTTAAACTTTACGGGTCAAAGTATGTGCAAAGTCAAATAGGTACTATCTACCAAGAAGTTAAACAACAGTTAAGTACAGGCAGGTTGGTATTGTTTTCGGGGACGCCTTGTCAAGTGGATGGACTTCGGCACTTTTTGAAAAAGGATTATAATAACCTCTTATTAATTGATATAATATGCCATGGGACTCCTAGCATACAGTTATTTCAAGATTACATTACCCTCCTAGAGATGAGAATAGGTGGAAAAGTGATTGGTTTTAAATTTAGGGATAAGACGGATGGGTGGGGATTGACAGGAAAAGTTCTTTATAAAAAGCATGACAGGATAAAATCAAAGCGGATTTTTGACAAAGAGTCTTCTTATTATTCTCTTTTCTTACAATCATATATCTATAGGGATAGTTGTTATTCATGTAAATATGCAGGTAAGAAAAGAGCATCTGACATTACGATTGGAGATTACTGGGGTATAGAAAAAGAGCATCCAGAATTGGTGGAATGCGGCAAAGTTGATCCTAGAGGGGGTATTTCTTGCTTGATTGTTAATACCAATAAGGGTACAGAGTTTTTAGAGCAGTATAGACAAGGGGTTAATCTCTTTGATTCTAGTTTTGAAAAAGCAGCCGCTGGTAATGCTCAATTATGTGAGCCAAGTAAAATGAATAGTAATAGGAATATTGTTTTTGATATTTATAAAGCAGAAGGTTATTCCGGTATAGAGCGTTGGTTTAGAAAACAACATGGATTGAAGGAATGCTTTAGAGCGATTAAGAGGCGTATTCCAAAGACGATGAGGACGCAACTTAAAAAGAAGTTAATACATTTTAAGAAATATTAAGGTATAACACATATTTGATTATATTTTACATGATTCCATTAGTAAGTTTCTTAAGGTTATCAAAGGATCAAAATTTAGAATAATTTGTAAGAGTTCAAAAGTAAATTGCTTATTATAGGACGAAATTTTTTTTTGTTCCGAATTAATATATGGTAGGGATAATGTTTTTTTGATCAAAAAGTAATATTACAATTTGATTAAGTATATGGTTTTAGCTTTTGGAAGGGAAAAAGATCGAAAAATAAAAAATATATTAGAAAAAAGGCTTTAATGTTAATACCTTTATTTGCTATAATAAACATAAAAGAGTCAAAGAAGTCAGTTGCTACAGTGTAGCGCAAAACAATATTATTTGATTTTTATCGAAATACGGAAAGTTGACGCTTAGATAAGTATATTCGCAATAATCTAAATCATTATTTTATATGTGATGTTCGAAGTATTTCTATATTTGGACGGGGGGAAAGTAATGCACAATTCTAACAAGCTTGCTTATGCTAACTTAGGTCAGTTTTTTCTTGATCTGTTTTTTTTGGTATTATCTTATTTGGTGGCGTATCTAATTTCTTCAAAATTAAAGGTTCTATATGGTATCTGTGAATTTATATGGGTGCCGATTGTTTATATACCAATATGGGTTCTTACTATGTTGAGTCTTGGTATGTACAATAAAACTACTTTTAATTACAATGACAGAATAATTAGAAATGTTTTGTTTTCTTCGTTTATTTCAAGTATGTTTTTGACTTTTATTATGTTTTTTATAAAAGAAACGATGTGCAGTAAAACCATGTTTGTGACCTTTGTGATAGCATCTGTTGTCACTACAGTTATCGAGAGAATTGTTTATGTTCATTTTACAAACAAGCATCGGAGCAGTAATGCAGCAAATGTAATATTTGTAGGGGTGCCGGAAAAAGCTTTGGAATATGCATATTACATAAGAAAGACCAATTTGAAAATTAATGTTATAGGTTATGTGAGTATGTATCAGCATAAGCCTTTTAAAAGCAAAAAAACTTTAGGTTATGTTGAAGATTTGGAAGATATTTTGAAAAACAATGCTGTGGATCAGGTTATATTCACTTTACCTACAGGTTATGCCGGTGAGTTTGGGAAATATGTATGTCTTTGTGAAGAGATGGGTATTACAGCTAAGATGATTGTTGACCTTTATGACTTAAAGATAGCAAAGACTTATATGGCTTATATAGGTACTCTACCTGTATTAACTTTCCATTCTGTTAATGTAAATATTTTCGAACTGTCAATGAAGAGATTGGTAGATGTAATGGGAGCACTTATAGGACTTTTGCTGACAGGAATTGCTTCAATAATTATAGTTCCTACCATTAAGTTGACTTCTCCGGGACCTGCTCTTTTCTCTCAGAAAAGGGTTGGACTCAATGGAAGGATTTTTAAGATATATAAGTTTAGGACTATGTATATTGATGCAGAAGAGCGCAAGAAGGAGCTTATGAAACAAAATCAGGTAAGTGGGGGACTGATGTTCAAAATAAAGTCTGACCCTAGAATTACAAAGGTCGGTAAGTTTTTGAGAAAGACAAGCCTTGATGAGCTGCCTCAGTTTATAAATGTGCTAAAGGGCGATATGAGCCTTGTTGGGACAAGACCACCTACCGTTGATGAAGTTAGCAAATATGAGAATTATCACAGAAGGAGAATAAGTTTCAAGCCAGGTCTTACAGGAATGTGGCAAGTTAGCGGAAGAAGCAATATAACAGATTTTGAACAGGTTGTAAGTTTAGACACACAATATATAGATGAATGGTCCTTTTGGCTGGATATCAAGATAATTCTTAAAACCATACTGGTTGTGCTAAAAAGAGGAGATGCTTATTGAGGATTATGTTATTTTTTGAAATGGCGATTGACCAGTTATTTTTTGGAGTTACCTAAAATCTATTTACAACAAAAAGTTAAGGGAAAAGTTCCTTAACTTTTTTAGAGTATAGGAGTTTTGTAAATGAAAGTAGATATCTGCTGTCAAATTAAGGTGAGGATTATGTGGCGTAAATGCATTTCATCCCATGAATCATGCATTATGTCAGGAATTATTGAATTTAAATAAGGATAAATATATAATTGATTGCGTAAGCAGCATTGGAAAATAGTGTTGAGGTGATGATGTAATGTCGAAGATAACTTTAGATGCGAAGGCGTTAGAAGATATAAGAAATAGAATTAATAATCTTTACAGAAGAGTTGGAAGTGTTGAAAACAGTCTTTCATCTGTAAGAAATTCACTAGATTGGGATGTTCGAGAACGCAATGGAGTAGATGGAAGCTTTTGTAATGTGATAGAGGCTATTTCGGATAGGGAAATAGAGCTTTTGAAAGCAGAACATTTTTTAACTAGCACTATCAACAGCTATAAAGATGCAGAACGTCAACTATTGATCAAATTAAATATGAATAGCGAGGACCCCAAACCAGAAGAGAAGGGGACTTTTAGTGGAATTAATGATCTCGTTTTTTCAACTATAAAAGGATTGGTCAAAATTTTTAACAAATATTATAATAGAATATTAATGGCAAGTCCATATTTTTTATTAATTACCCAATTAAGACGTATATTGAAAGTATTAATGGCTCTAGGCTTTAATCTAAAAAACGAACAGCTTGAAGAAACTGAAACTGATAAAGCTCAGATACCTATACTAGATGGCGTGCTTGAATATAACATCAATGAATATAACCCAGATGTTTTAATTATGCAAAAGCGGTTGAATGAATTAGGATATACCGATGCAAACGGCAATAGACTTGAAGAAGATGGTGTTTTTGGACCTAAGACTCTTGATGCTGTGAATAAGTATAAAGAAGAGTATGATTTGTGGAATCATGGAGAGTATGCAGGAAAAGTTGGAATAACAACCTGGGAGCATATGTTCACTAATTCAAAAGTTCCTTATAATAATGAAAGTGTTCCTAGTGGCGAGACAAATACTGAGGGTTCAGTAGATGTCGAGCCTAATACAGGTACATACAGTGAGTTTGCTTATAATTGGACAGGCGAACATGTTACTCCTGAGTTTAAAACGAAGGTTATTGAGATAGCTCAAAAGATTGGTATCAACCCTGATGACCTCATGGCAATTATGGCTTTTGAGTCAGGCTTTAGTCCAACTGCCGTCAACGGAATATCTGGTGCAACAGGCTTGATTCAGTTTATGCCTTCAACAGCTAGAGGTCTCGGAACAACTACAGAACAGCTGGCAAATATGACAGCTATAGAGCAACTGGATTATGTTTATCAATATTTTAAAGGATATACAGGAAAGATTAACAATGTTTACGATGCTTATATGGTTGTATTTATGCCGATAGCAGTAGGTAAGGATAATGATTTTATACTGGGAATAAAGGATTCGGATCAAATTATGCCTGGTACTAGAAATACTTGCTATGGAAAAGTGTATGAGCAAAATTCGGGATTGGATATTAATAAAGACGGGATAATAACAAAAGGAGAAGCTGCCCAAAGAGTCATAAATAAAAGAGATACTTATGAAGAAACAAATAATTCCCCCTCAGAATCCAAACCAGAACCTAAACCAGAACCTAAACCTAAACCAGAACCATCTGGTGGAAATAACAGTGATTTTGAAGTATATACTGTAAAGTCGGGCGATACATTAAGTGCTATTGCAGCAAGATATAATACAACGGTTGCCAAACTTGCAGAAATCAACAATATATCTAATGTGAATTTAATAAACGTTGGACAGGTTCTAAAAATACCTGAATTTAATGGTAGTATTCCGGATGGGTCAACTGTACCGGACAATACTACACAGCCGAATAATCCAACTCAGACTTCTGGCGAAGGTCTTACACACAACAGTAACGGAAATGTTAGCAGTACAAGTGCTTGTGTACCTGTTAAGCCTCTTATTACGAATACCGGTGAAAGAAGTGCAGAAAATTATAACGCTGTAATAGACCAGTTTAATGTAGCAACTAACCCTCGCTATAAAATCAGAAATAATAATACCTACTGCAATATTTTTGGCTGGGATGTTACAGTGGCGATGGGAGCTGAACTGCCACATTGGATAAATCGTGCTACAAATGAGCCCTATACTTATGATACGTCAAAAACCTATGCCGAAAATGCTGAGGTTGCTCGTGAGCTTAATGCAAATAGTGTAGCCGATTGGGCTAGGGATTATGGCCCGAATTATGGATGGAGACCTGCTACAGGCCAAGAAGCACAGGCGGCTGCAAATGCAGGTAAACCAACAATTGGTGTATGGAAAAATACAGGAGGTATAGGCCATGTTATTGTGGTCAGACCAAACCCTAATAATGATGGTGAAATACATATTGCGCAAGCTGGGGCAAGTAATTATAATCATGGTACATTAAGTAATCATGCTAGTTCAAAATTTAGAAACGGAGTAGTATTCTATGTTCATGACTAAGAGCAAAATCATATTTTGTTAAATTAGGTTGAGCGCCTAGAAAAGATAATTGAAAAGTTGATTTTGTAATTACCTAAAATTTATATTAAGGTGGTTTATATATGAAGAAAATTGTGATATTTTTACTTTTTGCAGCTTTCCTAATGGTATCTTGTGAGAAAATGGATGATGTTAAAGTCAATCCCACTAGTACCCCTACTAATACTAATACTAATACTAATATTAATATTAATACAGCAAACGAAGTTCAAAAGATAATTAACCTTTTTAGGATAAATCAGAATGATAAATGGGGATATATTGATAAAGATGGACAGGTGATAATTGAACCGCAGTTTGAGTACGCGGGAGATTATTTTGAGGGTAAGGCTGCAATAAAGCAAAATGACAAGTACGGTTATATTGATGTTGCAGGTTCTGTTGTTATTGAACCGAAGTTCTATGAGTCATACGCTTTTTCCGAAGGTATGGCGAGTTTTTGGGTGGAGGATAATTATAAGTTCGGTTATATAAACGAAAAGGGTGAAGCGGTAATAGAACCGGTATTTGACTATGCTGCACCCTTCAAAGAGGGACTAGCACTGATAAAAAAAGGTGATAAATACGGTTATCTAGATAAGAAAGGGAATATAGCAATAGAGGCTAAGTTCGATTATGCTTACAGCTTTTCCGATGATTTAGCTTATGTAGTATTAAATAATAAATCGGGCTATATCAATGAGACTGGAGACTTTGTAATTGAACCTAAGTTCGATGGTGCTGAGGCAGAATTTTTAAGGGACGGAAATTTCTCCGGTGGAATGGCACCTGCTAAGTTGCCTGATAATGACAAATGGGGATATATAAATAAAAAAGGCGAATATGTGATACCGCCGAAGTATGACTATGCTTCGGATTTTTCTGAGGGCTTTGCTGTAGTATCTTCTGAGGGGAGTTACGGGTATATTGATGTGGAAGGTAAAATTGCAATAGAAATCAAGTACCTTGAAGCGTATACCTTTTCAGATGGATTAGCCATGGTCAAAGTAAATGATGATTATTACGGATATGCATATATTGATACAGAAGGTAAGTTGTGTACAGAGCCAATTTATGCAAGGGAGGAAGGTTCTCAGATAGCGTTTAAAGATTTTTGTGACGGAGTTGCAAGGGTCTTTACAAAGGAATATGTGTGGGGATATATAAATAAATCAGGAGAACTTATTTGGCAATTACAGACTCAGCTAGTAAATGAAAAACCAAACGTTGATAGTTATCTTAATGAAGGTGAAAAGCTTTTGTCACAAGGTAAGTTTGATGAAGCTATGCAAGCTTATGACAAAGCTATTGAGCTAAGACCGGACTATGCACATGCCTTTTTGGATAAGGGTAAGCTGTTGGCAATGATAGGAGAAAAAGATAAGGCAATTGAGGCATATGACAAGGCTATTGAGCTAAAACCGGATTATGCAGAAGCCTATTATCAAAAAGGGTTGCGTCTGCAGATTTTAGGTGATTTTGATGAGTCTATTCAGTTGCTAAATAAGGCTATTGAATTAAATGAGGATTATTCAGAGGCATATTTTATTAAAGGGGTTGCATTGAGGGCATTAGGTAATTATACAGATTCGATAGATGCTCTTGATAAGGCTATTGAATTAGACCTCAAAAATATAAACGCTTATATTAATAAAGCCAGATCATTAGGTGGTTTGAGTGAATATGATGCTGCAATAAAGACTTTAGAAAAGGGTATTAAAATAGCTCCCGAGGATGCCTCATTATACTATGAACAAGCCGTATTTTATGCCATTATGGAGGATGCGAATAATTCCATAGAGAGCTTAAAGAAGAGTTTATCCCTGAACCCTAATTACAAAAAAATAGCAGGAAGTGAACCGGGGTTTTCGAGCTTAAAAGATAATGGTGAGTTCCAAACACTTATAGAGTATTAATTTAAGGAAAAAATACCAATGCTTTTTATATGGAAAAATAATGGTGAGGTGATAATACAATGTCTAAAATATCTTTAGATGTAAAGGCGTTAGGGAATATCAGGAATAGAATTAATGATCTTTACAGAAGAATTGGAAGTATTGAAAACAGTCTTTCGTCCGCAAGAAATTCACTAGATTGGGATGTTCGAAACCATAATGGAATAGATGGGGGTTTTTGTAATGTACTAGAGGAAATTTCAGATAGAGAAATAGAGCTGATGAAAGCAGAACAGTTTCTAATTAGCACTATCCAAAGCTATAAAGATGCAGAGTGTCAATTATTGGTGAAACTAAATATGAATAACGAGGACCCTAAGCCAGAAGAGAAGGAAGCTTATGAGCAAATTAAAGATTTAATTTTGTTAACAATAAAAAGTTTGACAAGAATTCTCAACAGTTACTTTAGAAAAATATTAATGAGAAGTCCGTATTTTTTAATAATTGCCCAATTAGGACGAATATTGAAAATATTGATAGCTCTAGGTATTAAGCTAAATAACGAACAGCTTGAAGAAAATGAACCTGATAAAACTCATATACCTATACTAAATGGTGTACTTGAATACAACATAGATGAATATAACCCCGATGTATTAATTATGCAAAAGAGGTTAAATGAATTAGGATATACCGACGCAAATGGTAACAAACTTGAGGAAGATGGCATTTTTGGATCGAGAACTCTTGAGGCTGTAAATAAGTATAAAGAAGAGTATAACTTGTGGAATAGTGGAGAACATGAAGGGAAAGTTGGAACAACAACTTGGGAGCACATGTTCACTAATCCAAAAGTTCCTTATGAACCGGAAGGTGATAATGCTGGAACTGGTGAGGGAAATGGGACACAGGAGCCTCCTAGTAATGGAACATATTCCGATGGCTTAGTGAATATAGATACTTTGATAACTCTTGTAGATGATTACTCAGACTTTACATATACTGATGCACAAGGAAATGTTTGTGAAGGGTTACAAATTCATTATGATTGGGCAGGAAAGATGTCCTTAGAAGAGATAAATGCAAAAATGATCGAGCTAGGCTTAAGCGCTGATGACCCAAATCTGCAACAAAATATGATTGATCTAGCAAATAACGAAGGTATAAGGCTTGGAATAGACTGTTCGGGCTTGGTTTTGCAATTGATAAATCAATCAACAAATGGAATGGCTATAGAATATTATAAGGAAGTTATACCTGAGTTGGAAAATGTCAGTGATGTTATGCATTACGGAATATCAGCAGCTAATTTGACTTCACTAGAGTACAGTACAAAGATTGAAACTCTCTCCGATGTTAGACCGGGAGATTATATAAGGTTTGATGATGGAGCTCATATTGGAATAATATATAAGGTAGAAGGAAATACAATATATTATATACATTCAAGTGGAGGAAAAGGACCACACAAAGGTACTATTACAGTAAGTGAAGAAGGCATGACAGGATTGGATTTGAAGAATCATGGTACCTTTGATGACTGGAGTCCCGAATATTCTCAAAGAATAGGAAGCTTGTTTAATTATATTTGCAGACCAAACTTTTTATATTCGAATGATACAATTTCACAGCCTGAGAATGTGCCTCCTGTGACAGCTAATAATCAAGAAAGTACTCAAATGATGAACAACCTTAGAAATAACACTAGTTTAGGTCTTTCGCAAGAGAAAAAAGATTCTATGATAATTATGGGTACTACATTACTTAACGAGGGCTATGAACCAGCTTTTGTAGCAGGAGTTCTTAGTAATATCCAAGCAGAGGGAACGACAGGGAAGTTTGAAAGCTCAAACTACGTTTCAAATCCGGGTGCTAAACCTGATTATTTGGTGTACATGGATTCGAATTATAATTATAGAAGTGAGTTTTCGGGAAAAAACATATCCGAAGTTGGAATAGAAAAAACCTATAATTTATTAAAAGAATTGGAGAGGAACGGTTATACAGGAAAGTTTGGACTTGGCAGTGTTCAATGGACTGGTTCACGTACAATGGGTCTGATTAATTGTTACATTGAAGTGTGCGGAAAAGATGGTTATCCGACAAAAGAGCAATGTCTTCAGGCAGAGAGTCTGTTTATTGCTAGGGAGTTTAATAATGACTATCATTATGTGTATGAAAAGTGGGAAAGTCAATATAAAAATGCAGACAATGCTGCATATGGTGCCGGTAGCATAGTATGTACGGATTATGAAGTACCTACCGATAGATTTAACAAAGCTGTAACAAGGGGCAACAATTCGGAGAATATATATGATGTAATGATGGGGTCTTAACTGATGTTACTGCATAGAAAAGGGGATAAGCATGAATAGAATACTAATAGGTGTAATTATTACAGCTGTAATGATGTTAGTTGGATGTAATAAAGCCGTGACAGAACCGCAAGTTGTTATATCACCAGTGGTTGATGAAAAGAAAGAGGATATAAATATAGAGAAAACAGAACAACCAGAACGATCAGAACAACCAGAACAGACTGTCAACCCAACAAGCTTGCCAGTGGATATTAAAACATATGAAGATGAGACCCATAAAAAAATAATATATAGTAAACTGACTTTAGATACTGGTTCATATCATATAGTTTCAGAAACAAGCAAGGATAATGCTGTAACCTATAAGTGCGAAATAGATAAAGGCACCACAAGGCCTAAAACTAATATGTTCATTACAATTCAGGAAACAAAAAAACAAGATTTTCAGGATGTTGAGAGTATTGTGGCTTATTTAAGAGATATTTCTCCTGATTATGAGAATATACTGATTTATAGTAATGTAACAGATGATTCTGGGATTATTGATTTATATAGTGTAGAAGGAGTTGGATTGACAAATTATATAGTCTGCTATAGTGAGGTTTGCTATTTGATGGAATCGGATTTTAATGTTCTGGATTCTTATTTATTCCAAAACAATCCTTCCGAGGATTATAAGATACAGCAGCAAAAAATAGAGTGTGCTGATTCTTTTACATCCCTTGTCAATAAAACTTTTTCTTCTAAAGATAAAAAGGCTGAGTTTGCTATAGCTCAAGGTAAAGGTGGAGCAAAATACTACGCTCAATTAAATATTGGTGACAAGGGAGAATACCAATTAACATTGAAAAATGAGCAAGGTGAAATCAAGCGTTGATGAGGTAGTCAAATTCCTAGACGTAAATCTTGATGGCTATGCAGATATGCAGTTTTTGAATCAAGCGGGTGCGCTCAATAATATTTATGACCTATATATCTGGGACGAACTTACAAAGAATTTTGTCAAAGTAAAATGTGAAGAGATGCTTTCAAATTTTGAAGTGTATGATGGATATTTGATAAATTGGGTAAAAGATAATATACAGTCAGGAGTTAAGCAGAAACTCATTTGGGATAAGAACACCTTGATAAAAGAGTCTGAAGAGACGTATGAAACAAACTAAGATAGCAAGGGCGGTCCTCTATGCCTTGCTAAAAGTAGACAAAGCTATGGGTTCAATAATTTCATTCACAACTTGATAACAAGAGTTTACTATGCTAATATTAGACCATAATAGATGCGGACAGATATAATTGTTGATTACCATGGAGCTGTATATTATTGAGATGAAAATATGACATGGAGAAGAATAAAACCGCCGTGGTGAGGAACAACTAATTGGTTATCTGGATTACTATCATAAAAATGTGAAAGGATTTATTGAATGAAAAAGAAGTTTAGCATAATGCTGATTATATCAACCACATTAGTAATTGCAATGGTGTTGATAATTTTTGCATTTTCAACGCAGCAAGGTGAAAGCTCTGTCGGGATATCGGAAGGTATTGTTGACTCCTTAATTCAAAAACTGGGAATACAGAGATATATAGAGGGTAATGAATGGCTTAACGAGCATCGGAATTACATATTCAGAAAGATAATGCATTTTATCGAGTATGCAATATTGGCAAGCTTAACGTTTATTACATTGAAGCTGCGAAAATTGAGGTTAAAGCACATATCTATAATAACGTTGTTGTTTGTCGGCATAGTTGCAGCGGTTGATGAATATTACCAGAGTCATATTCCCGGGAGATCACCTCATATTAGAGATGTTCTTATTGACACATTAGGGGCCTTTGCAGCAATTATTACAATTTTAATCAATATAAAACTATTCCAGAGATTAAAAAAAAAAGATGAAGCTTATCAATAAGCTCCGTCTTTTTTAAATATATTTATTATTGTTTTAAGAATAATTTTTATGTCCATCAATATAGACCATTCATCTATGTATTGTGTATCGAGCTTAACAACCTCGTCAAAATCTGTGATACTGCTTCGACCACTTACTTGCCAAAGACCAGTAAGTCCTGGTTTTATACTTATTCTGCGTCGGTGATATGCTGCATATTTGCTTACTTCATCTAAAGTTGGAGGTCTTGTCCCAACAAGGCTCATTTCACCCTTAAGAATATTTAGAAACTGAGGGAATTCATCTAAGCTTGTTTTTCTTAAAAAACTACCTACTCGTGTTATTCTAGGGTCATTTTTTATTTTAAACATTAATCCTCCGTCCACTTCATTCATTCTTGCTAGTTCCTTTTTCTTGTTATCCGCATCGGTACACATAGAGCGGAATTTGTATAGTTTGAATACTCTGCCGTTAAGTCCGACTCTGTCTTGCGCGAAAATAACAGGGCCTGGGGAATCTATTTTTATGGCAGTAGCAACAAATATTGAAATTATGCTTGTGATAAACAGACCAACTAGTGCACCGCAAATATCCATTAAGCGTTTTATAAAAAGCTGTATACGGTTTAATGAGACAGTATGAAAAGTCAACATAGGCAGTGTGCCTATACAAGTAAGATGAGTCTTTGCGATCTTTAAGTCATAAAGATTAAGTACCATGCGCACGGTAATACCCATTTTCTCACATAGTAGAACGTATTGTTCTATTTCACCTACATAATTTTTAGGAAGTGCAAATACTACCTCATCAACAACATTTTCCTTAATGATTTTTTCTAAGTCATTTATATGACCGAGTACTCTTTGAGATTTGACTTCTTTTGAGTCTACACGTACATAACCAATAACATTAAAATTTATATTGGTTTTTTGTATGTAATTTGTGAATTGTCTGGCTACATGAGGTGAACCGGCTATTATAACTCTTATTGCTCTGCTAGTATGTCTTGAACTTCTCTTAATGTAAAGCATGTAGAGAAGCCTCTCGGAAAGCAGAAAACTAAAAGTACATATTACATAAATTATAAACATTGTTCGGCTGAACATGGTTTCCCTAACAAAGAAAATCATAGACGAAAGGAAGAGACTAGAAATAAACGTCGCAAACAATGAATTACGAATTATTCTGTCTATGTAGCAAAAGGTCGTAGTGTCATACATCCCGAGAGACCCCATGCTAAACATCCAAACGGGTATAAATACTACTAGAATCCATAGGTATTCATTTAAGTTAAATAATGATGTAAACTTTGAAGCGATATAATAAGAAACAAAATACGATATAAACAAAAAAACTATGTCCAACTGAAGTTGAATAACATTGGTATAGGCCTGTTTGTTTAGTCTATGCATATTTTCCGCCCTCACTAATAATTATGTATATGATGAATTTACAAACTAAAGGTTAATTGCCAAAAAATCTGAAATCACCATTTCCGAAAGTAGGTTTGAAGAGAATTCTTATACAGTAATATAGGTCACTTTTGAAATGGTATAACGAATTTTATAAAATTACTAGTACAAGGAATATTTTAACACTTTATCTTAAAAAAATAAAGTCCTATCAAAAAAATATATAAAATTTCGTAAAAATTTCATAGGGAATTTATAAAAGATGTAAAATTATATCGAATTTAGCAGATGAATATTGAAACTGTAAACCTGAT
>CAYXPB010000057.1:0-21234 GCA_964466645.1 uncultured Acetivibrio sp.
AGGTTTGTTGAGTAGCATTCAAAAATTGACCAGTTATTTTTTTGGAATCACCTTATCAAGCAAATCAGCTTTTTATATATTTTTTTGGCTTCGTTAGCAAAAAGAAAAATCCTTCCAAAAAGAAAAATTCAAAATCCCTTATGGGTACGGGTACATCAAGACACAAAGCAATTTAACTTCAAAGAAAATTTGACGGAAATTCTGCCACTAACGTACTTTGGAGGCACGTTGTGTACAAAACTTATCCTGATGGAAAAAAATAAAAAAAATAATCTTGACAGGCGCAGGAGATGGCGGTACTTTTTTCTCCGGCTTATGGAGCGGTATTTGGTTCAGTAGGTGCAGAGTATTTTTTGTGGAGGTTGTTTTTATGGTATGTCTAGGTTCGGTAGGTAAGTTCTGGATAGATGATTGTCTTGAGGTCAAGGTCAGTGGTTCGTGGCTCAAGGAGTTTGGTTTTGAGTATGGTCATAAGGTAGTTGTTGAGATTACCAAGGGTCAGATAGTCATTAAGGCTGTAGATGTTGAGGATATGGATGCTGTGGAGGGTGAAGAGGTATGAGGCGCAGGTATTACGGGAGGTACGGGCATTATGCCCGGTACTTCCCATTTATTTCGTGGTTGATTCCCTTATTTGACAGTAAAGAGAAGCGTTTAACCGTCAGTTGGGTTAAAAAGCTGGCGTAGAGTGAAAATTTCATGATATTTTCCAGCTATGTATGGTATAATCTAATTGGGGTGATTGTTTTGACTAGGCTTAAAGTGAAAAATGATTTCATTTTCCAAAGAATATTTGGAAGACCTGAAAACAAGGAAATACTAATTAGCTTTTTAAATGCTATATTAGAACTTGAGGACACAAAAAAGCTCAAGGATATAGAAATATTGGAAAGTGTGAGACTTGAAAAGGATAGAATTGATGATAAGCTTGGAATTCTTGATATTCTTGCACGTACAAGTACAGGAGAACAGATAAATATTGAAATTCAACTTGTTAACCAGTACAACATGGACAAAAGAACACTTTTTTACTGGTCAAAACTTTATTCAAGGCAATTATCCGAAAGCCATCCTTTTGGAGAACTTAAGAAAACTATAACTGTTAATATTTTAGACTTTAATTACATAGAACTTGAAAAATATCACAGTATTTTTCATCTTTGGGAAGACAGCGAAAAAAGCTATAGGCTTACAGATGTTATGGAAATTCATTTTATTGAATTACCCAAATTTAAAAAGGTACAACCAGATTATCAGAAGCCACTTGATAGATGGCTGTTGTTTATTGAAGATTCACCCAAGGAGGTGCTGGAAATGGCAATGAAGAAAGAGCCTGCTATAGAGAAAGCGGAAAAAGTGCTTGAATATCTTGGTACGAATGAGGAAATCGTTAGATATTACGAACTAAGAGAAAAACAGGTACATGACGAAATTACCAGAATAACAGGAGCAAAAGCCGAAGGAAAGATGGAAAAAGCACTTGAGGTCGCTAGAAAAATGCTCTCTTCTGGAATGGACTTAAATGATATTTCTAATTTTACAGAAATCCCTGTTGATGATTTAAAGAAACATTTAAATTTACAATGACAAAGAATCCAGTTACCCCCAACTGACTGGATTCTTTCAATTTATGTAAGAATATCTTTTTGTCCTTTCTGATAGAATGGATATTTATTCGAAACTGTAATTTCGGGTAAAAGGAAAGCCGGGATTGCTCCCGGCAAGATTAAAACTCCTTTTAGGTTTTCAATTCAAGAGCCGTCGATTTTTCGATTCATAAACCTTCAGATTTATTCGTACCAGTAATAATTTTAGTTTCTTTTGGTATTGCTATTGATCTATCTATAAGGTTTTCTTCCCAAAAATGTTTTTGTTCTAAACCTCCGATATTAATACCAAAATAAAATGATGGGTCTAAAAACAGATCCTGCCCATTTACTAATTTCATATGTAATGCGTCACAAAGTAACTCTCCTTCACTCACTTCAAAATTATAAAAACATAAATTGGCTATTTTATTACCTGCTGACATAGTATCTATTAACACAACTTCGTCAATAGAAGATTTGGCTAGTATAACACTTTCGTCAGTCTCAAACTCATGTCTAACAGAATCAACCATTGTAATACGAAGTCTTGAATATTGATCAATAGTCTCAAACTCTATTAGTTGATCACCAAACTCAAAGTATAAGAATCGCATCATGGAATGAAATTCAGCTGTCCCATCCTCATCTATATCAACAAAGCCCGTTAAATAAATATCATCAAGAGTGTGGTTGATTAATATTTTTTTAATTTTTTCTAGCATATTACATCACCTCCGTTATTTTACAAACTCTATTGCTTTATCTAAACCCGATCCTGTTTCAAGAATTGTAGACCACTCTCCATTAGATTTAATTACTACTGTAATACCCTTGCCTCTATAAATATCACATACAGCCTCTCCCTTTTTTAAGGTTCCCTTACCTACATATTCAACTGTTTTATCATCAATAATTTTACCTATGTCTTCTAAAAACCTTGGGCCATCTTCCTTAAGCTTTGGATATTTTTTCCCAGTAACATTTTCTAAAAGTTTTTTATGATCAAGAAAATGTTGTTTAAACTTTTTTCCCGCAGTAACAGTTGTTTTTCCTGTTTGCTCAATAATATCATCAGAAGCTCTTATTCCTCCTTCAACAACATCATCGCCAGACTTTCTCATGATACTGCCCAAAATTGGTGCGGTTACCTTTTCAAAGCCTTTACCTATAATGTATTTAGCTGCTTCATCAGTACCTTTGTCAACACCATAATCTTTTATTTCACCAAATGCTTTTCCAGATTCATTCAAGTAATCATCATATATACTTCCACCAGGACTTATCCATCTATCTATTTTTTCTTCATCATATTTTTCTTTAGTCTCAGGTGTGTAAGAAAACATTGACTTATCTGTTCTATCTTCATCGGTAAATATATCTTTAAAGAAATTCTTAATAGGCTCAAATGTGTCAGTAGCCATCTGCTTCCATGTATCACCATCGGTTAAAGTACCCCAAAAAGTTACTTTCTCAGAAGGACTATCCCACTTATTATAGTAGTATGAAGGATCTTTTATATTAACCTTACTTGATTCTTCATAAACAAATTCAATAAAGCTTCTTCCAAAATATTCATTAGTACCATCCGGATTTGTTTTTACATCCCTATATGATGGATCAA
The DNA here is from genome assembly GCA_964466645.1 of uncultured Acetivibrio sp. Classification (GTDB taxonomy): domain Bacteria; phylum Bacillota; class Clostridia; order Acetivibrionales; family Acetivibrionaceae; genus Acetivibrio. The sequence goes on from CAYXPB010000057.1 coordinate 3,211, forward strand.
ATGTAATTTGAACTCCGTTAATGTAAGCTGTTACAGCAATATGCCCGGTTGGATCATAATATGCTAATGGGTTGTTAAAACAGTACGTATAAAGGTTGAGCGACAACGGGTCGTTAGGGTCGCCTGTATATGTATCCTCCTGCAAGAACCTTGCAATCTTCGGGTCATACATCCTTACGTTGAGGTAATAAAGCTTCAAATCATTAGCTGTCTTATCTTCTCCTAGCATTCCACTAACAGTTTCAGTAGCACATTCAAAAGCAAACCCCTCACAAGCCATTTAATCAACTTATGAAGGGCTATTATAAACTACAGTCTACAATTCAACAGCTTATGATACCTCTTGTTCACTTATGGATACCACATAATTTTTAATATCAGGAAGTCCGTTATAAGTTGACACCTCTTCATCATCCACCACAACGAGAGTAGGTGCCGATTTAATATTATAGGCACGTACCAAAGCCATATTTTCTGCTACATCTATATATTCTACCCCGCATACATCCTTCAAATAAGTTTTTGCTGTGGGGCAATTAGGGCATGTTTTAGTTGTAAACAACATCCTTCTTTGAGTTTTTACTTTGTTTTGTGATTTACCTAATGCTGTATTTATATCATAGGTTTTTCTGATCTTAAACTCTTGTGACTTACCGCTGTTCCAATTGCCTACAGGCCTGTAGTAGCCGGTAATTCTGCTGTATACTTCTGTCTCTTCGTTACATTTCGGGCATGTATATTTTTCACCTATTATATAACCGCAATTTCTACAAATAGAGTACGTTGGAGAAATAGTGTAATAAGGCAGTTTGAAATTTTGTGCTATTTTCTTTACGAGTAGGGCAGTAGATCGCCAATCTTCAATCTTCTCTCCTAAGAAGGCATGAAATACTGTACCACTGGTGTACTTCACCTGGAATTTGTCCTGTACTTGCAACGCTTCAAAAATATCTTCCGTATATCCTACAGGTAAATGGGAGCTATTAGTATAAAAAGGTGTGTCCCCTTCCTTTCCTGCACATTTTATGTCAGTCCATCTTTTCCTGTCATGCTTCGCAAGCCTGTAAGATGTTGACTCTGCAGGTGTAGCTTCAAGATTAAATAAATCTCCATATTGCTCTTGATACTCCGGCAATCTTTCCAGCATAAAGTCTAAAACCTTCAAACCAAATTCCTGAGTTTGCTTGTCACTCAAATCTTTTCCTAGCCATTTTGCATTGAGTCCTACTTCGTTCATGCCTAAAAGACCGATAGTGGAAAAATGGCTATTAAAACTTCCAAGATATCTTTTTGTATAAGGGTACAAGCCTTCCTCTAAAAGTTTATTAAGAATTTCTCTTTTAATTCTCAATGAACGGGCACATATATCCATTACTTTTCCTAACTTTGCAAAGAACTCTTCAGGAGTCTCGGATAAATACGCTATTCTTGGAAGATTAATTGTAACAACACCCACGGAACCTGTGCTTTCTCCCGAACCGAAATATCCTCCTGATTTTTTTCTAAGCTCTCTTAAATCAAGTCTTAATCTACAGCACATACTTCTAATATCACTTGGCTCTATATCACTATTTACATAGTTAGAAAAGTAAGGTGTACCATATTTAGCTGTCATTTCAAAAAGAAGCTTGTTATTTTCTGTATCCGACCAATCAAAATCATTTGTTATTGAATAAGTTGGTATAGGGTACTGAAATCCCCTGCCATTTGCATCCCCTTCAAGCATAACTTCTATGAAAGCTTTGTTTATCATTGCCATTTCTTCTTTACAATCTTTGTATTTGAAATCCTTCTCTTTTCCGCCTACAAGGGCAAATTGTTCTGCCAAATCAGAAGGTACTGTCCAATCAAGGGTTATATTTGAAAAAGGTGCTTGAGTTCCCCATCTGCTTGGAGTATTTACGCCAAAAATAAAGGACTGTATACATTGTTTTACTTCTGCGTAAGTCAAATTATCTATCTTTACAAAGGGTGCAAGATAGGTGTCAAAGCTTGAAAATGCTTGAGCTCCTGCCCACTCATTTTGCATTATTCCTAAAAAATTCACCATTTGATTGCACAACGTAGACAAGTGGCCTGCCGGTGCAGAAGTTATTTTTCCAGGGATGCCACCTAAGCCATCTTGTATCAACTGCTTTAAGGACCAGCCAGCACAATATCCGGTAAGCATAGACAAATCATGTATATGGATATCGGCATTTCTATGGGCATTTGCTATTTCATCATCATATATTTCAGAAAGCCAGTAATTGGCTGTTATCGCACCTGAGTTGTGGAGTATAAGACCTCCCACTGAGTATGTAACTGTAGAGTTTTCTTTAACCCTCCAGTCTTCTTCCTTAACATAGCTGTTCACAATTTCTTTGTAATCCAAAATGGAGGATTTCATATTTCTGATTTTTTCTCTTTGTTTTCTGTATAATATATATGCCTTTGCTACATTTGTATATCCTGATTCTTCAAGAGTACTCTCAATACTATCCTGAATCTCTTCTACTGTTATTTTCTCCTGCTTTATTTTATCTTGAAAATTTGAAGTTACTCTTAATACAAACAGGTCTAAAATATCACTTGTATAAACGCTATTTGTTGCAATAAATGCTTTTTCAATTGCAGTCTTAATTTTTTTCAGATCAAAATCGAAAATGTTTCCATCTCTTTTTACAACTTGCAACATATTTATCTCTCCTAGTATCTTGTATTTTGTAAAATCTATAATTTTACTTTTGTTAAGAGCTTAATTTATAGCTCGAGTAAATTATATTGTACACATAATATATTGTCAATATAATTCTACAACATATTGTGTGCATAATTCCAAAATACACACCAGATAGTATATTAATCTAATTAATTCTATCTTAGATACAATTTCTTATAAAAAAATATCGATATGCTGCATCAAAATCCTTTTAATTTATTGTTAACTTCAATACGGATCTACATTTCTCTCTCTTTCCGGTTCATTAACTAATGTAGTAATCAATTTATCCATTTGATTACTATTGACTGTAATTTCACCTCTAACACCTTCAATATGCAGATTATACTGAGTTTGTTTTATCCAATAATATGCCACCATTCTTTTACCATCTTCAAAATATATATTAATTTTATACTCTCCCGGTAAACGGTCAAGATATATATTTTCGTTGACTTCATATTTTTCAATAATGGCAATGAACTGTTCTACATCTTTTTTGGATTCAATTATATTTTCAGCTGTTTCAATATATCTTTTTTGGTCTTTTGCACCAATAACCGAAATAATGCCAATTTTACTTATTGCCTTAAAATCAATATCTTTAAAACTCTTATTTGTAACTTGCAAATTAGCTTCTTTTTGTTGTGTACTATCTTGATTTGTTTGAACTGAGGCACTTTTTTCTATGCCTTTGCAACTGCTTAGAAAAAAACATACAATTACACCAATTATCAAAATCTTTTTCAAAACATCATCTCCTTAATTCAAATAATTTTCGTATATGTAGTTATGACGAATTCTAAATCAAAAAGTTTCCTATATTGGGAATGTTAATATAATACAATATGTTACATCAAATTATAATATAGCCCATGATTACTGTACCCTAAAATAGAAAGTTCTGTACAGCAATATTTTTAAGCATTTATCCACATGCCAAACTCAATGCAATATCTTTATGAGCATACGTACCACCATATCTGGCCATTATCGAAAGTTTTTTTCCAAACTACAACTACAATATATTTACCACTCAATCCATTTTAGAAAATAACAAGGCAATTTATTATACAATCGGATCTTTTCTCATATGCCACCAACGAATAATCCACAATAACGTAGCTATTATCCTCATCACAAAAATTGCATAGAAAGTGATATGAAGTGCCCTAAGATCAGAACCTAATGCAGTATAAAGCTGGACTCCAGCAATGGGCATAATTGCATTAGAAAATGAAGTCATTACTGTATAAATAGAAATACTGAGTGTCTTATTTTTCTCTGGCACCACCTGCAAAAGGCACTGCGGTATGTTAAGAAAAATTGAAGCAAAGGCAAAATTAGAAAGAGTATTTAAGACAAGAAACACAACTGCTCCCTTACCTACCGGTAGACTTGTTGCGTAGTTCATACAAAGAGGAAAAAGCGAAAGTGCGAAACTTCCAATAATTATAGGAACTCTTACCCCAAACTTTTCGTTCATGCGACTCCAAAAACCTATTGTAATAAATTGCACTACTGCTCCCCCAACAACTACATAACTTAACCATGCTTCATTATACTTGAGGTAATCAACTTGTCCTATATAATACATGGTCCAATCAGCTTGCCATGACATATAAAAAAAAATAGCAACTCCAATAAACCCCATTAACTTTTTGTTATGTATTAGATCATAGGCTGCTATTTTAAGCTCCCTGAGCCCATTTGTCCTTTTTGGATGAATATCTCCACCGGAAATTTTCATTAAAATAAATATTTGAACAAAAATAAAAAAGGCAGCACACCAAAAAAACATCTGATGCAGTTTTATTTTTTCGCTATTTAAAGCTGTGCGTGCTAAAAGGGCACCCGTCAAAAGCGGTGTAATGGTATTAAATAAGAAAGTCCCCTTAGTCCGAAGTGTAAATACCCTGTTCCTATCTTCTATACGAACAACATCAGAAAAATACGCCTGCCAAGATGCGTTATAAATAGTTAAAGGCCCCATAGCTAAAGCTAAAAGACAAATAAAAGCAATTAGTCTAAACTGTCCGAAAAATGGTACAAAGCCTAACACTAAATACACGGAAGACAGGCTAATTAGAGAAATAATAAGCATCCTTCGCTTGTTTGACATGCGATCGGACAAAATTCCTCCCGGAATAAGCACCAACACACCTACAAATTGCGGAAGAGAAGTGACTAGGCTCAGCTCAAAATTGCTGGCCTCCATCCTAGTTGCAAAAAGGTTATTATTGTTGTTAATTATATTGTTTATAATTGTAATAAATATGCCTTCTAGGGCAAACAAGTACATAATACTGTCAAGGTTCCATTCATCCCTAACTTTGTTAAGAGCCCTTGCAACAAACTTCTTGAAAATTCCCTTTTCGCTTTTCATTATTCTCACCAGTATTTTATTATTTTTATTGACTTATTGTATCAATATTGAACTCAATAAGTATTCTACATTAAAATCTCTTTGTTCAATAGACAGATGTGCATGATTCCTCAAAAATTTTAAAAATGAATGTAAAGATTTTTTATTAAGCATGTATATATTTCGCCAAGAGCGCGTCTAATTCCTGTTTTTCAATCCATTCTAATCATAATAAATAAAAACATTATATCAGACACAAAGGCTTGATAAAACACTAAATATTTGTCAAAATAGTAATTACAACTATTCACTACTATAATATACGGAGGTTATAAAATGAGTTTTAGCGGATTTACAAGCGAAGCAATGAAATTTCTTCTTGAGAATAGATTTAATAATAGTAAAGAATGGTATGATAATCACAAAGTTTTATATAAGCAATATGTATACAATCCGTTTGTTCAGATTATAACAGAACTTGCTCCTACTATGCTTGAAATAGACAGTCAAATTTTGACTGTTCCTTCAAAGATAATTTCGAGAGTACGAAGAGATACCCGGTTTACAAAAGACAAAACTCTTTATAGAGACAACGCCTGGTTTGTATTCCTACGGGATAAATCTCAAATGTCATCCTCACCTAGCTTTTGGTTTGAAATAGGTCAAAACGGTTCAAGTTACGGTTTGGGATACTATGGTGCAAAGGCAGCTTCAATGGCTAATATGCGTGAAATGATAATTCAAGATAACCCTAAATTCTTAAATGCATTAAAATGCTATGAATCGCTGGGCACATTTGTTATTGGTGGTGAGATGTACAAACGAAGCAAATTCCCCGAACAGCCTGAGAACCTTAAAACCTGGCTGGACAGAAAAAACATTTACTTTGAATGTATACAAAAGGATTATAAACTTGCATTTTCAGAGGATTTGCTTGCTGTTTTGAAAAAAGGTTTTACAAAACTAAAACCGATTTATGAATTTCTACTCTCAGTGGAGTCATATAACTAGCAGATATACAATATTAGGCGCTTTCAAAAAAAACAACCTATTCAATATTTACAGTACAATGCCCATAAATCAATTTATTTGAAAGGGTAAATCCAAAGTTTATTTGTAATAACCCTATAAAAAGAAAAGTCTTTTACTCTCAAAACAAAAAGACTTTTCTTTCCGGTTATACACAGTTTTCCATCATCCCTTAACTGCCCCTGCAGTCAAACTCTTTTGGACCTGGCTGCTCATCAGTATATAGATTAATACGGTTGGAAGTGTTGCAATAACCAAGCCTGCTCCGATAGGCCCCCAGTTTGTAGAATATTGGCCTACCATTGACATTATTCCTACCGTCAGAGTTTTATATTTTTGATCACTTATAAAAGTTACCGCGAACATTAACTCATTCCAAGTAGACAAATAGGTAAATATTGAAACTGTAGCCAAGGCAGGTTTTATTATGGGCATTATGATACTGAAAAACACTTGAAAAACATTACACCCGTCCAGTAACGCGGCTTCTTCCAGTTCGCGCGGTATTGACTTCATAAAGGTTGAAAGAATAAAAACTGCCATTGGTAGAGCAAAGGCTGTATAAGGTATTATCAGAGCCCAAGGTGTATCATAGAGCTTCAAGTTTTTAAGAATCATAAATAATGGTAATAACGCTGCATGAATAGGTATCATCATTCCTGAAAGGAAAATTAACAATACCGGCTTACTCAAAGACCATTTCATCCTCACAATTCCATAGGCTGACATGCTTGCGAGTAAACCTGAAGCTAATATTGTCACAGCAGTTACAATAAAACTATTAAGAAAGAATACACCTACTTTTCCCCCTACAAAAGCCTTAGCGTAGTTTTGCCACAGAAATTTTGCAGGTAATCCGATTATGTTACCGCCAAAAATTTCCGAATCACTTTTTAAAGAAAATAATATTAACCATATTAGGGGAAATATCTGAATGGCAGCAACCACTGCCAGTACCGTACTTATAACATAACCTCTTTTTTTCATTTTCCTCACCCCCCAGATAATTAGGAACCTCTAAGATTTAAGTTAAGTTATTCCAAAAAAACAACTAGTCAATGGGTGTTTCAAAAAGCTGATTTACATTTTTTGCGTCGCAAAATAATGTTCCTATGTTTGAAGCTCTATAGCTTCATTATTGGGTTGGAACTATATATATTGACTAATGAAATTTTTTGAAACACCTTAAGAGAATTAGAAGGTGATTGCTCGTTATTCGCTAAAATGTATACTCTTCAACTTTAAAGAGTTTCTGTACAATAAGCGTAAACACCAGACATTCCAGCACAATAAATATAGCCATAGCACTCCCCGAGCCGTACATGTACTTGTTGAATATGGTATTATACATCAAGGTACTAGGCACCTCACTTGAATGAACCGGTCCTCCATTTGTAAGAATATATACAAGATCAAACACCTTTAAAGAGCCAATTATCGCAAATATAATACAAACTTTTATAATAGGTCTTATTAGAGGTATTGTTATTCTAAGTGCAGTCTTAAAAGAGGAAGCCCCATCAATCCTAGCAGCCTCATATATTTCATCGGGTATGGTCTTTATTGCTGCATACATTAAAAGCATATGGTACCCGATATACTGCCATACCGATGGAATAAATGCTGCAATCAAAGATGTTTGAGTTTCTCCAAGCCACGCCCTAGAAAGCGATCCTAATCCGATATTATTTAGCAAAGTATTAAGTAATCCATAGGACGGATTATAAACTTTCATCCAAAGCTGGCCGATTACAACTGTAGAAATAATAACAGGAATAAAAAATACAGTTCTGTAAAACCCCTCTCCCTTTACACCGGAAGCAAGGACCAGTGCTAAAATTAATGCTATGGGTAATTGGACAAATACTGATAATACTGCAAGAATAATTGAGTTCATTATAGACTTCCCAAAGCCTTCACTACTATTTTTAAACAAGTCAATAAAATTCTGCAAACCTATAAACTTGCCTTCTCCTATTCCATCCCAATTTAGCATGCTGTAGTAGCCTGACATGAATATAGGCAGTATAACTATTAATGCAAATAGTAGAAATGAAGGTAATACAAAAATCATAATAGCTCTTTTATCGTTCAACACCCGGTTCATAAATTTCACCCCTTAATGATAGTAGTTAAGGCATAAACCTTAACTACTATCGGATAGTTCTTATCTTATTTTTCATTTAGTTTTTGCATCTCTTTTGCAAAGTCTTCAGGAGCGTTAGTACCTGCAAATATTTCTGCTACAAGGTTTTTATGAGTATCTGCATCTGCACCTTCAAGGAAGGTATCCCATGCAAGTACATAACCCGTTGATTCTTTTACCAGATCGAAAATCTGTGCATTTGTAGGTGAAAGCATGGATTTATCGACTTCCCCCTTCCATGCCGGAAGACCAAAACCTACAACTGATGATTGATTTGACATGTTTTCTGATATATACTTTACTACCTTTACTGCTTCGTCTTTATTAGGTGTATTTGCACTTACCATAAAACTTTCTATTGAGCCGCCGAGGAAGGCCTTCTGGTCGCCCTGCGCTCCCTCTATTGCAGGGAAATTCTTGCATACCACTTTTCCCTTTATAGGACTGTCCTCTGCATCCCACGAGCCAGCTGCCCAATTACCCATATAGTACATAGCCACTTTACCAAGTTTAAAGGAAGCTTCTGCCTCGTCCTTTGTAAGAGCCATTACTCCCTTGTCAAAAGTTCCTGCTTTAACAAGCTCTTCAAGCTTAGCAGCCGATTCAACAAATTGTGGCTGATCAAAGGAAGCTTCCTTGTTTAACGCCTGATTTGATAGCTTAACCCCAGCTGTACGAATAGCTAAAATATTTTGGAAAAACATTCCCGGCCATCTTTCCTTTTCCCCGCAAGTGATCGGTACGATACCCTTCTCTTTAAAAGTTTTAACAGCCTTAAGTAGCTCATCATAAGTATCGGGAATCTTTACACCATTCGTGTCAAACAACTCCTTATTGCAATAGAGAATACCCGACCATGTGTACATAGGCAAACCATATGTTTTTCCGTCAAATATAAAATTGTCTAAAGTCCCGGCAGCAATTTTCTCTTTTGTTCCATCACTCATGTAATCATCAAGGGCTAACACACTGTTTGCCTTTACAAACGGTTTTGAAAAGCCTGCTCCCCATGAAAAAAATATGTCTGGCGCTTCATTTACAGCCATTGCTGTCTTTAATTTTGTCTTGTAAGTCTCATTTTCGTAGGCCTCTACCTCTAGTTTAATATCGGGGTTCGCGCTTCTAAAATCCTCGATTATTTTTTCAAAAGGCTTCTTCTGTGTTTCTGAGTCTGCTGCCCAAATGTGCCATAGCTTTAGTGTAATCTTTTTTTCAGAGGTATTATCGGGCTGTATTACACTATTGCCTTCGGTACTAGTATTAGGTTTACAGGCCGCTAAACTTAATACCATTGCTCCAGCAATAAATGAACATAATGTTCTAGATACAAACTTATTCATACATCAAACCTCCCCTAAAGAATTGAGTAATTACTCTTTAATATAATACTACTGCTTAAGAGAAACTAATTGAACGTAGATTTTTTACTCAAAAGTATAATATTTTTACTATCTCTTTCACTTGGTTCGAAAGGAGCATAATAAAAAGCCTTACTACTCGTAGTTTCAAGTTAAGGCTTCTAAAATTTTAAAGATAAACTTCATATCTGGCTTTGTTTTTTATAATCGTTTACAGACATGCCCATGTGCTTTTTGAAACACTTACCGAAATAATTAGGATCAGGTATACCAACCTGTTCTGCAACCTCATATAGCATCAGCTCAGTTTCTTTAAAAAAACTCAAGGCTTTTTCAATCCTTATTTTAGTAAGATACTCCACAAAAGTACACCCGGTCTCCTGTTTAAAAACCCTGCTCAGATAACTTGAATTGAGATAAAATTCCTTCGCAACATTTGAAAGTGAAATACCCGAATTTGCCAAATTTTCCTGCATACTGTTTATTATCTCTGAAATAACTTTGTTTGTCTTTCTAGTCCTGATACTCTTAACCGAATTTACTATATCTGTTGTAATACCCGTTATGTAATTATCCATATCGGGAACGGTATCAATTTTTAAAATACTATCGTAGGGAAGGCTACCGCTTGCAAAAATGTCATTATAATCGATCCCGAGTTCGGTTATTGCATTTAGCATAACAGTCACAATATTAATTGAAGTTATCCTTATTTGGTCGATAGATTTAAGTCCCGTACGGTAAAACTCCTCAAAAATCAAATGCACCTGTTCAATCGCTCTTTCCCCTATACCGGTTTTTACAAAAAAGCCGATTTTGCTTATTTCATCTGTCTTTGTACTCCAGTTGTTTTCATTTATGTTGGTATCAGCAAAGCTAATCACATTATTTTTCCCATAAAGAGCCTTATAGTTTAAAGCTTCACATGCCTCACCGTAAGATCTCTTTAGGTCTTTTATATCCCGGTACACATTTCCTATCCCTATAGAAACATAACACTTTAGTCTATTAATTACCATTGCTTTTATCTGTTCACAACACTCAACCAGTTCAATACTATCGTCACCGTTTAAGACTACTATTCTTCGTCCGTTATCTGCAAACACCTCTATGCGCTTGTCTTCCTTAAAATACTTTTTTATAATCTCTGTACATTTCATTCCAAGCAGCACTTTTTGTTCTTCAAAAACCTCTTTATCGACATTTTCGTACTCAATGAGTGCAACCTGAACATAACTCTTAAAGTCGTTTAGAGAAAAATAATCCATCTTGTTTTCCAAATCTTCCGCAAGAAGGCTGTTTTGAAGCAATTCATTCAGAAACTTTTCCTTAATATATGGAAAATTGTCCTCAAGCTGCTTTTTTAACTCATTAAACTCATTCTTATATAATCTTTCAGACTCAATTTTATTTTTAAGGTTCACCAAAGCATTTTTTATTTCAGTCCTTTTAATAGGTTTTAGCAAAAAATCTGCTATTCCAACCTTAATCCCCTCTTTTGCATATTCAAATTCTTCATGGGCAGTTAAAACCATCACCTTGATGTAAGGGTATGTTTCAACAACAATTTTACTAAATTCCAGACCATCCATAAAAGGCATTCTTATATCGGTAATTATAATGTCAGGGTTAATCTCCTCAAGAGAGTCAAGCGCTTCTCTAGCACTCGACGCCTCGCCTGCAATTTCCATTCCAATCTCGTTCCATTTTATACAAATTCGAAGAAGGTTTCTCTCGTTCTCTTCATCATCAACTAGCATAACCCTTAGCAATTGATCACTCATTTAAAACACCCCTTAACATTGGAATTATAATATCAATCTTTGTTCCATATCTCTTTTTACTCTCTATATGATATATATCTGTAATTCCGTAAAATAATTGCAGGCGCTTTATTGTGCCTTTCAGACCAAAGCTTGAGCTATTAGAGTCAATGGTATCAATCCTAATACTTTTAAGTTCCTCTTCACTCATGCCCACCCCGTCGTCTTCCACAGAGAGGATAATTTGCTCATCTTCAGTCTTTACACAAATCTTTATCAACCCCACCTCACCCTTAGGCTTGATACCATGATAAATCGAATTTTCAACCAACGGCTGCAAAACCAATTTTGGTATCTTATATTCATATGTACTTTCATCTATTTCATAAGTAACATCAAAAATCTCTCCGTACCTGAGTTTCTGCAGTATTAAATAAGACTTTACAATATCAATTTCCTCTTTTATTGTAATAACTTCCTGACCTTTGCTAAGGCTGGTCCTATAATAGCTTCCTAGTGCCTCAAGGGACTCATAGAGCTCTTCACTCTTGCCGGACAACGCAAGATACCCCATGGCATCTAATGTATTATAAAGGAAATGCGGTTTAACCTGAGCCTGAAGAACGTTCAGTTCAGCTTTTCTTTTTATCCTCTGCTCCTCCACAGTTTGCTGTATAAGCTTTTGTATCTCTTGGATCATAATATTATAATCTTCTTTTAACTTACCTATTTCATCATTTCCTGTTTTTATATGAACCATTTTAAACTCTCTTTTTTCAATGCCTCTCATTGATTTAATCAATTTCTTTATTGGATTTGTAATGGTTCTTGATATAAGTATTGAGCCAATAAAAAGCACAATTCCATTAATAAGGATGATCAAAAACGTAATTAGATTAAAAACTTCCCATTCACCTTTCATCTCCTTAAACGGTATCAAGCTGATGAATTTCCAATTATATCTGCCCAAATTAATATAAGACTTCAGATATTCCTTTTTGTCGATGTTTTGGACTCTTGAAAAATACTCATTGTTCCCTGCTTCATGTATAAATTCCTCCACATCGAACTTAACAAAATCTTCATTCGATACTATAATATGATTGTTTTCATCGAGTAGAACGACTTCTGAATCAGGTTTATCAGCCATTTCAGAATATAGATTGGCAAAGGCACTGTCTTTGATGTTTATAATAAGAATACCTAAGGTATCCATAGTATCAACATCCCTTATCAACCGGATCATAGAAACAAAATTATTGTTAGGTGTATTGTAGAAAATATCACCTGCATTTAAAGAAAGAATATAAGCTCCCCTTTTATAGTATACTGTGTCATACCAATCAGCTTGTCTAATACTATTAATTTTGAGCCACATTTCCGAAGTCTTGTCAGTAGCGTGTTTGTTCCCGTACCTATCAAATATATATACTGAGGAAATAGCAGGGGTTTCATTTATAAGGTTCTTCAAAAATACGTTCATTTTTTCAACTTTCCCTCTACTTGCACCTCTACTTTTGACCAATACTTCCCGAACATCGTCGGCAGCTATAATCATCCTTGAATAGTTATTGACATTGTCTATAATGGAGTTTATGTTTAGGTTTACCGAATGTAAATTCTGTATTGATAATTCTCTGACCCTATCAGACATAACTTTAGAGTACATCCTCTGATACAGAAAAACACTTACGAGCAACGTAAAAATAACCAGTATAAAATAAAAGAGAGTTATTTTTGTACTAATTTTAAGATCAAGTATCTTATTTTTTATTCTGTTATAGATTAAGGAACCACACAATTTCATTGTTTTTCCTCGCTCTCTATTTTATGATATCATGATATCATAGTTTGGGGCGATAAAAAAGTAGTGCCTGAATTTCTTGAAATAAAAAACACAAGAAGACCCTATCCTTAATGAAAGTCTTCTTGTGTAAATATTCAAATATTTTTATTTGTTTATCCGCATTTCGAAAATCCACAATTCCTGCAAACCATACAACCACCTTCATGTTCAACAGGTTTGCCGCACTCGGGGCAAGTTGATTGAGATTCTAGGTCAGATATTTTATCTTCTTCGCATGTGCTTTCTTCCACATCATTGTACACTTTAGCCGTAGGTCCCTTGAATTTCTGGTCCTCAGAAATACTTAACTCTGCAGATGCGATATTACTGCCTTTTTGAATTTTGGCAACTTTCTCAATAAGTCTTCCTATTGCATCGGGACATGACATTACTTTGAGACCCTTTTGCCTAATTGTAGATGGACACCTTATACCTTTAAGCTGTTCTACTATATGTTTGTGGTCTATACCTGACCTGAGTGCAATGGATACAAGTCTTGCTGTAGCTTCCGATTGAGAAGGACAACCACCTGCACGTCCGGTATTGGTAAATACTTCGCATATTCCGTTTTCATCATAATTAACTGTAACGTATAAATTACCACATCCGATTTTTACTTTTTCAGTAAATCCTGTAGCTATCTCTGGTCTTTGCCTTGGAACTACATTGTTAACAATCGTTTTGTCTGTCTGTTCAGAATCCGACTCCTGTTCCTTGCCTTTAACTTTGCCAATATTTAGTACCTGCAAGTCCCTGCTACCATCCCTATATATAGTAACACCCTTACAATAAGTCTTATACGCTTGCAAGAATACTTCCGATACATCTTCTTGAGTAGCTTCATTTCTAAGATTTACTGTTTTAGATACAGCGTTGTCAGTATATTTTTGGAAAGCTGCCTGCATTTTTACATGCCATTGTGGTGAAATATCATGAGAAGTAACAAATACGCTTTGAACTGACTTAGGTATCTCAGGGAATCCATGTATAGTGCCCTTATTTGCTATTCTTCTCATTAAGTCATCGGAATAAAATCCATCAATCACTGCAATTTGTTTGAACAATGGATTTACCTCTATAAGCTCATCATTGTCCATAACATTTCTTATATAGGATATTGCAAATAGTGGCTCTATTCCGCTTGAAACCCCTGCAATTATGCTCAATGTACCGGTAGGTGCAATTGTTGTTGTAGTTGCATTTCGAACCTTTATTCCTAGATCTTTATAAATACTCTTATCATAATGAGGGAACACACCCTTTTTATCTGCAAGTTCAATTGACGCCTTCTTTGACTCCTCTTGAATAAAATGCATAACTTTCTCAGCGAGTATTATAGCTTTTTGAGAGTTATAAGCTATATTTAGCTTAAAAAGCATATCTGCCCATCCCATAACTCCAAGGCCTATCTTCCTTGTCCCTCTTGTCATTTCATCAATCTCGGGCAAAGGATATTTGTTCACTTCTATAACATTGTCAAGGAAGTGCACTGCTTTTCTAACTGTCGTACCCAATTTATCATAATCTACGTCAGGAGTTCCGTCGGTGTTTTTAATCATAACACTTAAGTTTATAGAGCCGAGATTACATGCCTCAAAGGGAAGCAAAGGTTGCTCGCCACATGGATTGGTACTTTCTATCTCACCTAACTGTGGTGTAACATTGTCTTTATTTAATCTATCTAAAAATATAATACCAGGCTCTCCATTCTTCCAAGCCATTTCAACAATTAAATCGAATACATATTTTGCATTAAGTTTACCTACACTTTTGCCCGAATGAGGATCTATTAAATCATAATCCCCGGCTGTCTCTACGGCACTCATAAACTTCTCGGTAATACCAACGCTGATATTAAAGTTGGTAATATCTGCATTGTCCTTTTTGCAGGATATGAATCCAAGAATATCCGGGTGGTCTATTCGTAGGATACCCATATTAGCACCTCTTCTAGTACCTCCCTGTTTTACAGCTTCTGTAGCTGCATTAAAAACCTTCATAAAACTTACAGGACCACTAGCTACCCCACCGGTCGAATTTACTGTAGCGCCTTTTTGACGTAACCTTGAAAAACTAAAGCCTGTACCGCCGCCACTTTTGTGTATTAATGCAGCGTTTTTAATAGCTTCAAATATACCCTCCATTGTGTCATCTATCGGAAGAACAAAACACGCACTCAATTGCCCTAAGGGCCTTCCTGCATTCATTAGAGTCGGAGAATTTGGCAAAAACTCAAGATTGAGCATCATCTCATAAAACTCATGTTCAATCTCCTTAAGTTCTTCTGAGGATACAAAATCTTTATCTGCAAGTGCTACTGTTTTAGCTACTCTCATAAACATCCCATTAGCATCCTCTAACAAAGCGCCGTTTTCATCTTTGGAAAGGTACCTTTTTTCAAGGACTTTTATAGCGTTTTCAGTCAAATTCATATATTTTAAGCCCCCTCTTTTTTACTATATTTTGTATAGTGCATTTAACACGACACAGTATATTGTATCATTTATACTTTTGTAGTCAAGTAAAAAATTTCTAGTTTACTTTCATATTTGTAAAAGAATCTGATATATTGCCCTATAAAATAATCGAAATAGACTCCAAATAAATTGTTGCATTCTTGCCAATAAATTCGCAATTTCTATATGCTTGTTAAACAAAAATTAATAGCAAAAGTTCCGGTTATCGATGCACCGGAACCTTTATAAACTATAATTTTTTGAGACACCTTAAATTTTATATTTACTTATTCCTTTTTAAAAGCAGCTTCGGAATATTTATTACCTGCATTCCACATTATCCATTCTTCATATCCAGCATCATAAACCGCTTTTATTTGCTGATTAACATCCTCAGGCCCGTACTGTTTGTAATATCCTGATCCCAGCCATGAAGCTGTAAAATCTTGCAGGTAGGCTCTTATATCTGCATTGTAACCATCCTCTACAGCTGCAATTCTATCCTTTGCCTTTTTAAGACTGTTATACACTACCCCATAAGGATCAAGGTCTGGCTTAGAAAATGTCACGCCGTTAACAGACTGTCCTACAGCATAATGTGATGGATAAACCATAGGTGAAATATAATCTACGTCCTTACCGATCAATTCAAGATATTGTCCAATACCCTCCGTATCAGCAGGACTTTCACATATTATACCAAATACATCCGCAGAAACAGCTACTCCAGGGAGTTCTTTCTTTGCATATGCTAAAAATTCATTTATAGCCTCGTATTTTTCCTTATTATAGCTACTGAAATCTGTCACTTTTTTTATACCGTTAGGAAATCTTGCGTAGTCAAACTGTATTTCATCAAATCCCTTTTCCACGGCTTCCTTAGCAATAGAAACTAGATATTCCCAAGTTTCCTCTTTATATGGATTAAGCCAAGATGCATATTTGCCACCGCCAAGATTTTCCTTCCACACATTTCCATCTGTCTTCTTTATTGCCAAAGAAGAGTTTTTTGCAGAATAAACAGGGTCTTTAAAACATACTAACCTTCCTATTACGTGAACATCGTTGTCATGAAAAGCCTTTAAAACATTGTCAGCATTATATTTTTCCATCCACGCTCCTGCTTCCCTAACAGCAGGCACATTTGACTCATAACCTACATATCCGTCATCATCTTTAATGTCAACTACATATGAATTTATTTCTGTGTTCTTTGCAAGATCAACAAAATGCTGTACTCTTTCAGAACTTCCAACAGTCCAGCCTGTGAGATATAACGCTTTAACTTTTATATCCTTTTTCACAGTACTGTTTTTGTCATCACCATTTTGTTCCTCTGCAGTAGGGCTCGGATTTACATCAGGTCCTGAAGCACCCTCATCATCTCCATTATTACCAGAATTATCGGTATTTTCACTACCTAAAGTAATATTAGGTTGAGGATTATTTTTATCTAGTGGGTTTTTAGCTCCACATGACGCCATTGAAAATACCATTGTAGATAGTAAAAAAATTAGTATTACCTTGTTCTTCATACTCTTTGCTGCCAGTTTTCTTATCATCTTGACCTCCCATATTGTTGTATATTTTAAATTACTCATAATTTTATACCACCTGCTGAAATAGTTCTTACAATAATACCCTTTTCTACTCCTTTCGCTGCCTCTATATTATAAATCCATACATCTTCCTTGTATGGATTTGTCCATGCTATTTTCCATTCTCATTCCATATTGAGCCATCAGTCTTTTAATGCAAAATCAGGTCTTTTAACAGCCCTGTAATAATCTCTAAAGCGCAATTCTCCCAATTACATATATACCATTCTCATGTAAGTTCTTAATAACCATTATCTTTTATGGAACGGCCAATGATAATTTCATTTTGATCTTATGAACTGCCCCTTCGACCTATTATACCATTTCGGTTGAAAAAAAACACGGACAATATAATTAATGTAACTGTCAATACAATTGATAGAACAGAATACACTTTATTCATTTTATCCCTCAATTTGCGATTATTGTTTTATTAATATATTCAAGTAAACTTTGTTATATGTTGAACCATAATCGAATAAATCTCTTGAGGAAGTGCACTCTTAACAATTTATCAAATTTTAGTCATTATGGCAACATAAATTTATATCTTTTCAAGAATATTATGCACGCTTTTGTTAGTTTCAAAACTCATATAAATTTGGGTTTATGATATAGTCTTTCTCTTTTTGTATATTTTTTGTTTTTATGTTAAATAATTAAGCAATATAAAAAGAACCTTATTAGCAAATTGCTAATAAGGTTCTTTGGCTCCTCAAGTAGGACTCGAACCTACGACCCTGCGGTTAACAGCCGCATGCT
>CAYXPB010000058.1:0-20859 GCA_964466645.1 uncultured Acetivibrio sp.
AATGTAAATCAGCTTTTTTGAAACACCCATTGACCAGTTATTTTTTTGGAATCACCTAACGAAAAAACTTGATTTGATAATGTTCTCACAATATGAGAATAAGAAGTTATTTTTTCGTTATCCCTTACTGCCTTAATTATATAACTTTATTAGTTTATTTTTTACTCCAATGTAGTAAAATAATCCCTTACCATATCCTTCATTCCGGATGGAATCTGTGCCTCACTCAAGCCTGACATCGCTTCATCCTTGTATTCACTATACACCTCACTGTAAGGTACTTTGCTGGTTTCGCCAAAGGGAATACTCTTCACATCATTCCACTGGCTCTGTCCACTGTTATTCTTTGTACCATTAACCTGAGATGATTGCGAATCTCCTCCTAATCTATTCGGAGCATATATAGCTGAATACTCCTCTTCTTTTCCACCTCCGGGCTTTTTTACACCACCGGAGGACTCACCTGCTTTATAGCCTGCATCATTATTTGTTGAGCCCTCACCTGCTCCTCCACCCGGCATCTGACCGCTCATACCTTGTCCTTGGCCGCCTTGACCGCCCTGTCCGCCCTGTCCATTCTGACTTCCTTGACCGTTTTGAGTGCCCTGTCCACCTTGCCCACTCTGGCTTCCTTGACCGTTTTGAGACCCCTGCCCACTTTGGCCACTCTGAGAAGACTGGCTACTTCCTGCTTGATTCCCTGACTGTCCTGCCGAACCAGCTTGTGCACCTTGTTGAGCATTCCCCATTTGATTACCACCCTGCTGTCCACTGTTTTGGGATACATTAAGATTAATGCCTGCCTGTTTTGATATGGCATACTTTGAACTGTTTAGCATTTCCATCAACTGGTCAATATTCATATTCTCACTCTGTTGTAATGCACTTAAGCTTTTCGCACTGTTTTCAACAGATTTGGACAAATTGGCTGAAAGGTTTTGAAGGTTATTAGCAGCGGAGTTCATATTACCTGATTTCAACGTATCAGACAATGCCGTCAAGTCCTCTTTTAGCTCATTGTCTGTAATTTCCTCAGCCGCCTCTTCTAACTGCTCTGCAAGGTCTTTCAATTCTTCCTTGTCTGCATTTTCTAATTTCTCTTTCATCTCTTCAATTGCTTTGCCTACTTTATCTGAATCCCCCTGTTTCAGGGCTTCGCTTAAATCCTTCGACAAAGTATTGCCCGCGAGCTTTTCGGATATCTTCTTAAGGTCTTCGTGTATTGTGCTATTTTTTAATTTATCGAGTTCATGCTTTGCCTTAGACAAAGCTTTCAGTGCATCCTCTTCGTCTTTAGAACTGTTTAGATCTTTTAGTAATTCATCAACTTCCTTATTTATTTCGTCGAGCTTTTTATCTGATAAAGCTGAGGATTTTTTTATTTCTTTTCGCTTTTCATCAAGCTTCTCTACTTGTTTTTTAGTCTCATTAATTATGTCCTCTTTAGTTTCGGCTCTATCTTTAGCAACCGTTGGGATAAGTGAAGTTACAAAAACCACCAACAACAAAGCAACTCCAATACATATCTTCAAGATGGGTACTTTTAAAGAGTATAAAGCTCTAAAATCGGCATTAGATAATGCTTTTAAAGCATCTTCCCTTTGCATTTTCACTACTGTCCCATCTTCATTCTGAAGCTGGTATGCCGTAACCAATCTCTCCTTTAAACCCAAAGAATCAGCTATTTGAATGGTCTTTAGATCTTTAGGTCCTAAAAATATTGAAACCAACAATGATGACAAGATGACACTTAGGTATATTCCTATAAGCTTATCCTTAACAAAGGGAATAGGAAATAACAATGCTGCACTAGATAAAAGAAGCGACAAAACACCTGCAAAAACAAAAGCATAGGTCCAGCAAACAAAAGCTTTATTCAAATGCATTCTCCTCTTTAGAGGCCTAATAGCTTTAAATATTTCTTTTATATCCATATTATCACCTTCTTATAATATCCATTACTTATCGCCGGCATAATCTAGTCCCATAACCCAATCAAATATATTATAATGCTCCCGAACTATTTAACAGGCTTTAGTCTCCATGCACTTATATATATTAGTAAAGCTGAAAGTAAAACATCAAATCCTAAATTAATCATCCATGACTTTATAATTATATTAGCACCAAAATCACCTTTTGAAAGAGATACTAATGTTCCAAAAAAAGAATTATTTGAGGCTGTATTTTCAATAACAGTGCCAAACCCGAAAAGCGGATTAGCAAATAAAAATGCCACAAGTTCATAATATTTAGGCTCGTTTCTAAATTGAGTAGTAAAAAAGAAAAATAGTGCCATAATTATATATGTGCCCGCCGTTAAAAATCCGATTGTCAAATATGTCATAACAATTGAAACTATCGTCTTTTTAAATATCGTTGAATAAAATATACCCAAACTTCCAAGCATCAAAGCAGTTATTATATAAAAGAAAAATAATAATATCAAATTGGAAATTTCAACCCCACCAAACATAAATACAATACCCATAATAGGCAGTGACGCAGTAATAAGTAATAATACATTTGCAATGGATACAAATATTTTTCCCAAAACCACTTTATAAGTCGAAAAACTAGTACACAAAAGAAGATCTAAAGTCTGTCGTTCTCTTTCACTGCTTATTGCGCCACCTGTCAAAACTGGAGTGATAAATAACAACAAAAGCAGCTGAAAAAAGGCAAGAGTGTTAAAAGCATTTATAGCCACTCTCGGATTAAAACTTTGAAGACCATTAATAGACATTTGGTCATTTGCTAAGAAATACAAATATATTACTAAAAGGAGAAATCCCAAATATAGTGATGTCAGCAAAGGAGCTCTCCAACCTCTCATTGTTGTTTTTAGCTCTTTCTCAATTACAGGATTAATTTTCATTTTCTTCTCCCCCTATCAAATGCATGAAAACAGATTCAAGATTCCTATCTACTTCTGAAAAAGAAACTACAGGTATCTCATTTTTGATTGCCGTCTTCAAGATTTCTGCCATAATCTCATTTGTTCCGTGAAAATCCGCTTCTAAATAATCATTATGTACGTTGACTGCACCAATAGAAGGTTGTTCCTTTAACATTTTTACAGCACCTTCCAACTCACCTAATACTTTTACACGTATTACTTTTTTCTGTGATGTCTTTTGCATTATTTCTTCAACTGTGCCACTTACAACCATTTTACCCTTCTCGATTATACCTATAGAAGTACACAACTCAGCAAGTTCCGGTAAAATGTGAGAACTTATTATAATAGTCTTTCCTAAATCTTTAAGCTCTTTAAGAACTTCCTTCATTTCAACTCTGGCTTTCGGATCCAAACCCGATGCAGGTTCATCAAGTATAAGCAACTCCGGATTATGTATAAGGCTTCTTGCAAGACAAAGCCTTTGCTTCATACCTCTAGAGAGATTATCTACATAAAAATCCTTCTTTTCTGAAAGATTTACAAGTTCTAGTAATTCGTCGGACAAATTAGCTCTCTGACTTTTTTCAATCCCATAAACACCGGCGTAAAAATCCATATATTCTGTCACCTTAAGGTCATCATAAACCCCAAAGAAATCCGGCATATACCCTATTTTATTTTTAAAGGATGCTGGGTATTTCAATATGTCCATTCCAGCAACAACTACTGAACCGGATGTAGGTTTTAAAAGTCCCGCTACTATTCTCATTGTGGTTGTCTTGCCCGCACCATTTGCCCCAACAAAACCATATATATGACCTTTACCGATTTCAAGCGAAAGGTTGTCAACTGCCTTGAATTTTCCATAACTCTTGACAAGATTGTTAATTACCAACATTACTTTCTCACCCCGCTTATACTTATTTCCGGCTTCCACAAATATACGTTTCCACCAATAGACTCATCAATATTAATTCTTACTTTAAGCTTTATACCATTTTCATAATCAATGTAATTTTTTGAATCCCCTTTAGCCTCGAAGACATCCCCTATACTCTCCCAATCAGACAGAACCTTGTTGTAAATAAACAACTCATAACTAGCGCCATTAGACTCTTCAAATGCAAGTCCATCCTTATTATATTTTTCTTTCATATACTCAGGTATTGAAGTTGACCAATCTATTGCAAATTTGTCAACAAGAGTGTCCTTCGGAAGTTCAAATCTATAAAACACTTCAGTGTCTGCATATGCGGTTACATCATCATATTGTCCTCTATAATCTATATTTTCGCCACCCTCAAATATTGGGCTTATTACTCCTTTAGGCATATCAAATCTTTTACCCTTTTCAAAGAAAAAATCTTCAAATGCATATACTATATTTGTATTGTAAGTCTTTGCTTTCTTTCCGTTCACCTTTATATCATAATCAACATGTTCAAAATTTAATGCAACAAAAGCCACCTTACTACTATCATGGAATATAATGTTGCTACCAGACCTTTCCAAACTTTGTAAAGCACTTCTTTTCCTGTTTTGTTCTTTCCAATCCTTAGGCCATTTATTGTTAACTCCGCCATAGTTAAAATATCTTGAATCCAAAAATTGATAGAAGTTTTTTATTAGACTCTTATCATCAAATGAAAAAGATATTTTTTTCTCTTCATTCGGAAGAATATTTCCAACCTCCACAAAATTCTCACCTACTACTATAAAGGAGTCTTCAAAAGCAAAACCCGTGTCATTTCTTATCTCTGCTGAAAAAACATTGCCGTCTATACTCATATTTTTTATCAGGGTTCCCTCATAGCTTTGAGTTTGACTTGTATTCAAAATACAAGG
Organism: uncultured Acetivibrio sp.; assembly: GCA_964466645.1. Taxonomy (GTDB): domain Bacteria; phylum Bacillota; class Clostridia; order Acetivibrionales; family Acetivibrionaceae; genus Acetivibrio. The sequence goes on from CAYXPB010000058.1 coordinate 4,748, forward strand.
TTCCCACATGCCCATATTGTATATTTCATGAGCCATAATATCATTTGTATAAATTTTACTCTTTATTTGAGCATTTTTATAGTCTTCGGCAGAATAGTTATAATTATATCCATAATCGTGTTCGTTCTCCCTAATTACTTCAATCTTATAATTTTGTGGGTACTCAAGAAGCATCTTACCTGCTCCATTGTTAAATACTCCGGATGTGGTTTGTATTTCTGCTACTTTGTTTTGGGAGTCAAGGTGTATAATTGAAGAATTATTCATAACAGCTGATGTGTACCTTGTTCTAAATCCCGCAGCATATATTATTCCTATACATATCACAGAAAGTATGGGAACAACAACCCAACTGTAATCTCTTTTGTCCTTCAATTTCAAAACAATGTATAGTAGTGGGCCAACTATTACTATATACAACAGAATAATTAACATCAGTGTTTTATATGGTGGCGTTTGATCTTCTGGAACTTGACGCACTACCGATTCGTAGTCGTAATAGCTTCCACTGCTATATCTTCCATTAATAACTTTCTGAACACTTTCATTCATGATCCTCTTCCACATCTCTCCAGCGTCCCCCCACACTGAAATGGGGCTCATCGTGGGATCAAAAGCAATAAATAGTATTTTCCCATTAGCTTTTTCATAGGACGCTGCTAGCGGGTTAGTTTCATCCCCGATTAGGATCTTACCTCCTCCTACATTTCCTGTTGACACTTCAACAGCATCATCAGGAGCACTTCTATCGGTAAATTTCCCAACGGCTTCGGCTATGGACTCCTTTTTACTTCCAAGTATTTCAAAGGGCTTTAGCTGATTGCTTAAACCCGAATAAACCTTCTTTGCATTTGTTCCCCCGGCAATTATAAGTGTGTTGCCCTCATCTACCCATTTTTCGAGTGCCTGAATTTGTTTATCTGACAAAAGGGAAGTATCATAATCTGCAATTACTATATAATCAAAGGTTCCAAACCCCCTTAAATCATTTGGAAGAGTTTCTTTATTAAGTTGAATCATTTCTGCTGAGGTTTCAATCATAGACCCCTTTGCTTCATCATATACAACCGTTCTCCCATACATTGGCCCTTCTGTCTTATTTTGTTTAATTATTAAACCGTTCAAAACCCTTAGTTGATTGTATGACTCCCCTAACACACCAATAACAGGAGTTCCCGGCGACAAAACTTTATTAAAAGAATATTCTACCTCTTTAATTACCCGTCCCTTGCTCTCAATCTTAACTTGAGCTTTCCTGTTAGCTGTGCTGATTGGTACATTCAAAGTCAAGTTCTTAGTAGAGCCCTCCGGCAACTCAAAGTTTATTGCATAAACCGTCTTGCTCCGATAACTTGTATCAATTATTACCTGTGCCTCTCCGGAAAAACCTTCACCTTTGTTCACAAGGGTTATATTAAAAGGCGCATCCGCTCCAACCTTGACCACATTTTCATACCCAGCGATAACAGTGACTTCTACACTATTTGAATTTGGCGCTGCTAGGGTACTTGTTGATAATTGCAATACTAGTACTGTAACAATTAAAAACATACCCAAGAATACATTTCTTCTTCCCACAAAACTATACATCTAAAATCACCTCATATAATTAGACTTTCTAGAATAAAAAAAGTTTCAATATGTAACCTTTTTACATTATCCAATTGTAACAATTATTTATATTTTAGTAAACAATTATAGATATTAATATTTTATAAACAATTATTTTAGATTGTTGTTTTGTATTTTCCCTTGTTAATTTTTTAACACACATAGATATATAGATTCATAAGCTTTATATTTCTTTATATATCAATACACTTTATTAAGGTAAGAACATAATACCTTAATAAAAGTTCTATCTTATTGAATTGAAATGTCTATTCTAAAGTTATAAAACTGATTTAAACTTCAATATTAAATTGTGGAGAAGAAAATTTTATGAAGTGTAATCCAGTTATTTTTAATAACTATTAAGGCCAGATTGAATTTTGCTATGAAAATTATATATATGGCAAAAATGCTTATACAATTATATTGCACCTTATGCAATTTATAGTTTAAAAATAGATATAGATTTATTCAGTTCTTGTGCCATTTTATTAAGAAGTTTAGCTTGATTTGAAAGCTCTTGAATGCCTAATCTCTGTTCTTGTGCAGTTGCGGATATTTCCTCTACTGTTGCTGCAGTTTCTTGAGAAACAGCAGAAATATTATTGATGGACTCAAGTGTTTTTTCCCTTGATGAAAGAATAACATTAACGGATTCACCAAACTTATCCATATAATTATTTATTTCATCCATAGACTTAAGTATATCACTAAAGGAATTATTCGCCTGGTTAACCGCTTCTAGCTGCTGTTTAATAATTGACTGTGTATTATTTGCGGAATTTGAAGCAAATTCCGTTTTTCTTTGGATATTGCCGATTACTGTACTTATAGTCTTCAATGCGTCTTGCGTTTGATCAGCAAGTTTTCTAATACTCTCGGCAACTACAGCAAAACCTTTACCCGCTTTCCAGCTCTTGCTGCTTCAATAGCAGCATTTAATGAAAGAAGATTGGTTTGATTGGATATATCTCCTATAAACTTTATTATTTTTTCTACTTGTTTCATATCGTTATTCAAGGTGTTTATATTATTAACTATTTCTTCAGACACTGATCCGGTCTGTATAGATTTTTTATTATAACTTGTTTACAAACTCAACTGTGTCTAAACTAGTAGCTGCCTGTTCAGATGCTCCTTGTGCAATTTGAATCATGCTTCCTGAAACTTGTTCTGACAAATTCAAATATGCAGTTGAAAGGCCGGTGACGTCTCCTGCACTTGTCAATACTTGATTAGAAGATTCTCTAACTCTTGACACAAGATTTTTTATATTCTTAATCATTTCATCAAAATCGTTGCTCAAACCAGAAATCTCATCATTATATATATCATTTATACATATATTTAAATCTCCGTTTTTTGCATTTTGCATAAAGGTTTCAAGCTTGTGTAATGGTGAAAGAATACTCATGGAAACAATTAGAGATAGTACTATTGCAAGAAAAAACATTAACAAACCCACTCGAAATATTGTTATACCAATATTTGTAGAATCTTCTGTTATATATTTCATAGGTATTGTACCAATTATATACCAGTCAGTGTTTTCGATCAGAGAATAGCAAAACATATAACCTAATGAATTGACCGTTCCTTTTATAGATTGATCTTTTACCTGTCTGTTAATTTTATTAATAACTTCTAAGTTTGAGTAAGTCATCAATAATGGGTTTTTTTTCGTATCTTTACTTGAGATTACTATCCCTTTGCTGTTCACAATAAACAAGTCAGAAGAATCCGTGATATCAACTGATTTGTATGTATCTGAAAAAAAGTTTTCATCTAAAATAACAACAAGTGTTCCCAACACACTACCTGATAAATCGTTATAAATCTGCTTAAGAACTAAATTATAATTTTTATCTCCTATATTATCAGCTATCATCTATGATTTTCATTGTAAGTCTTATATTCTGAGCAGACTGTGCAAATATTTCACTTGAAAAAAATTGAATTTTGTTTTCAACAGCCGAACTTGATTTGCTGTAACTGAAATATCCTAAAACAATCAAAGGTAAGCTTGATAATAAAACAAAGAACAATATAAGCCTTTTCTTTATACTTATAAACCTGAACAGTGAGGACAAACGATAAACCCTTCCATATATATGCTCTACCCATTTGTACTTAATCATATTTACTGCCCCCAAATCAATATTTTGGTATAAGAAATAAAGATAAAAAATATGTATAAGAAATTGCGGATCATATATTTTTATGGTACTTCCATGCAGTCAAAATCAGGATTGAAATTCAGTGTTTTAATAGATATTCAAAAAATTTGAAATGTATAATTATATTATATCATAAAGACCAACCAAACACCATATATTACATAGCTAAAGCATCATTTTTTTTGATTAGTAATAATCACCTTAAAAGTAAAGTTGCCATACCTTTCAATGCTAGAACAACAAAAAATAGGTGCCAAAACGAAACAGGCACCTATTTTTTTATTACTATAATTTTCATAGAAAATATTATGCTTTTTTCATTGCAATAACTTCTTTTGTCTTAGCTATAATGTTTTCAGCAGTTAAACCGTATAATTTCATAACTTCATTTGCTTTACCGGACTTACCAAACTTATCCTGAACTCCAACCATTTTTACAGGTACAGGATAGTTTTCTACAAGCACTTCCGCTACAGCACTTCCAAGTCCACCAATTACATTGTGCTCTTCGCAAGTAACGATAGCACCTGTTTCCTTAGCAGCCTTAATAATTATATCTTTGTCGATAGGCTTTATTGTATGAATGTTTACCACTCTAGCATTTATACCTTCGCTCTTGAGTTGTTCTGCTGCAACAACCGCCTCTGATAACATAGTGCCTGTACCAATTATTGTCACATCTGTTCCTTCTGATACTGTAACACCTTTACCGATTTCGAACTTGTAAGTATTTTCATCGAATATCACAGGAGCTACCATACGTGAAAACCTTAAGTATACAGGGCCATCAACCTTAGAAGCTGCTATAGTTGCAAGCCTTGCTTCTACACCGTCTGCCGGACATATAACCGTCATGTTTGGTACTGCCCTCATCAATGCAATGTCTTCTATTGACTGATGGGATGCACCATCTTCTCCAACTGTGAGACCAGCGTGAGTAGCACCTATTTTTACATTTAATGCTGGGTAACATATGGAATTTCTAACCTGCTCAAAAGCTCTTCCTGCTGCAAACATTGCAAAAGTACTCGCAAATACTACTTTACCGCAAGTAGCTATTCCTGCTGCCGCTGCCATCATGTTGGCTTCAGCGATCCCCATATTAATAAACCTTTCGGGATATTTCTTCTTAAATACTTCAGTCTTTGTAGACTTTGAGAGATCGGCATCAAGAACTACAATTCTTGAATCTGCTCCTATCTCTGCAAGAGCATTTCCATACGCTTCTCTTGTAGCTATACCTTTTGACATCTAAATTATACCTCCATTCCAGCTAAAACTGCATCCAGCTCAGCTATAGCAGTATCTCTCTGCTCTTTATTAGGGGCTGAACCGTGCCATCCAGCTTGATTTTCCATAAAGGAAACTCCCTTGCCCTTAACAGTCTCAGCAATAATCATAGTAGGCTTGCCCTTAGTCTTCTTAGCCTCATCTATTGCCTCAATGATTTGAGAATAGTCATGTCCGTTTATGACAATTACTTGCCAGCCAAAGGCTTTAATCTTCTCATTTAATGGCTCAGGGGACAAAACTTCACTGATTTGTCCATCTATCTGTAGATGGTTGTGATCTAAAAATGCAATGAGATTGTCCAATTTGTAATGAGCTGCTGACATCAATGCTTCCCAAACTTGACCCTCTTGGGTCTCACCGTCACCTAAAACGGCAAATACGTTATAATCCTTATTGTCGATTTTCCCTGCCATTGCCATACCAAAAGCAGCGGATATTCCCTGTCCTAGAGAACCTGTAGACATATCAACTCCAGGTACATATCTCATGCTGGGATGTCCCTCAAGAAAGCTGTCTATACTTCTGAATTTAACTAATTCTTCTTTTGGAAAAAATCCTTTTTCAGCTAGCGCTGCATATAATGCAGGGGAACAATGTCCTTTTGAAAGGACAAACCTATCTCTGTCTTCCCACTTTGGATTCTCTGTGTCTATCCTCATCTCTTTAAAATACAACACTGCCATGATATCTGCACAAGAAAGTGATCCACCAGGATGACCTGACTGGGAACTAAAAACTTGCTCAATTATGTGTTTCCTCAGTATCGTTGAGTACTTCTTTAGATCTTTTATCTGACTTTCGTTCATGATACATCTCCTAAGAAAAATTTTTTCCTAATTAGTATACTACAATACCAACTTTTAGTCTATAAGGTTATTCAAGAAAAATTATTTTGAAAAATTGTTTTTATAAATTGCAAGTTAAAGCGACAGTAATATCGTGGTAAAATTGTATAATACAAACTGTTGGCGATACTGTTCGGGATGTCAAGGGCGAGCAAAGCTCGTTCATCGAAGGCAAAGTCGGAGACCCTTGAGTCATTTGACACTAAAACAGGTTTGAGACATAATTTGGTTTATTGGCGTTTTTTTATTCATAAGTTTTGAAGCCTTCACCTAGGACTTCGCGTACATCTGCTAGTATTATGAAGGCGTTATGATCAATGGTTTTGACTATGTTTTTTAGTATGGGGATCTGGCCTCGGTTTAGTATGCATAGTAGCACTTTTTTATTATTTCCTGTGTACATACCGGTTCCTTCTAAGGCTGTTACTCCTCTGTCTAGATTGTTTAAAATTTTTGCTGATATAGGTTCGGACTGGTCGGAAATTATAAACACTGCTTTGGCAAAGTTTACGCCTTCTAGTATAGCGTCAATTACTTTTGAACTGATAAATAAAGTTACAATTGCATATAATCCCAGTTGAAAGCTCTTAAACGCTACTGAGGCTAGTATTATTATACTTGTATCTATAATCAGAAGGGTCTCTCCCATTGTAAATACTGGTAGAAAGCGGTTTACTATTCTTGCTGCAAGGTCTGTACCTCCGGTTGTAGCACCTGATCTAAATACAAGTCCTAAGCCTAACCCCATCAAAAATCCTCCAAAAAGGGAATATAAGAGTATATCCTGTGAATAAACCACACCTTGTGACATGTCTGAGATTTTTTGCGCAAAAGTACTTGTAAAGGGCTCTGAAAGATCAATTACAACAGATAATAGTATAGTTCCAAATAATGTTTTTATTACAAATTTCCTTCCAATAAACCGCATACCTAAAATAAACAACGGTATATTTAAGGCAAGCATTGTAATACCTACCGAAAACTTTCCATTGCTCACATAGTACAAAACTGTAGCAATTCCGCTTGCACCTCCTGGTGCAATTTTATATGGAACCAAAAATATATTTATTGAGCCTGCTGTTATTATTGAGCCAACAACAATCATCAAATAGTCCAGCCAATACCTACTCACTTTTTCCTTAAACATTGTTTACCTCTTACAAATACTTCAAATTTATTTTATGTTTCCCAAACTTTAATAATTATATCCATACAACAACCGAAACGAAAAACACTTTTCAAAGCTTTCCTAAATATTATTTAATCCACTTTTATTGGATAATATGTTTATGCTATAATGTGATGGACATAATATAATTGGTTTTAAAACTACCAAAAGGAGATTGTAATGAAAGTTCTGCATTTAATTGGCGGTGGAGATATAGGCGGCGCAAAAAGCCATGTTCTCTCTCTCGTAAATGAGCTTGGTAAACATATAGAAGTAAAGTTGATAAGCTTTAGGACCGGTGCATTTGCTGATGAAGGTTATGAATTAGGTATAAATATAGATATCGTGAAAACAGGCACAATTTTTTCTGATGTCAAAAAAGTTTTGGAAATAATAAAAAAAGAGGGTTACGATCTTATTCACTCCCATGGTGCAAAAGCAAATATGGTAGCTGTAGCAGTTAAAAAAATCACCGGGCTTCCTGTGGTAACAACAGTTCACAGTGATTATAGACTTGACTATCTTCAAAACATTTTCAAGATGTTTTCTTTTGGTATGGTAAATACACTTGCTCTTAGATTGATAGACTATTATATAGGTGTTTCCAAAAATTTTAAAGATATGCTGATTGAGAGAAGATTCAACCCTGAAAATATATTCACTGTATATAATGGTATTGATTTTGAAAATAAAGAACTGAAGCTTTCAAAAGAAGAATTTTTGGCAAAATACAAGCTTAATTTTGGCAAAGATGATGTTATTATAGGAATTCTTGCAAGACTTCATCCGGTAAAAGGAATAAGCACTTTTCTTCAAGCTGCTGCCGAGGTAGTTAAAAAAGCTCCTTCTGTAAGGTTTTTAATAGCAGGAGATGGTGAGGAAAGGAAATCGTTAGAACGAAAATCCGCTTCTTTAGGCCTCGAAAAAAATGTCTTTTTTCTTGGCTTTATAAACGAACCGCTTGAGTTTGTTAATGCCATTGATATTAATGCCCTCACATCGCTAAGCGAAAGTTTTCCCTACTCAATATTAGAGGGTACTCTATTTAAAAAGGCAACTATTAGCAGTAATGTGGGCGGCATTTCAGACCTTATTGATAGCAACCGAAACGGTTTTCTTTTTGAACCTAAGGATTATCAAACGCTAGCAAAACACATGCTTACATTAGTCTACAAGCCTGAACTCAGACAAGAAATGGGCGAAAAAATACATCAGAAGGCAAGTACATTTTTTTCTCTTGAGAATATGTGCAACACTCAGCTTGGAATATATGAAAGTATCCTAAACAGAAAAGGTATCAAAAAAGTTCCACGGAACCATTATGATGCCATAATTTCCGGATACTACGGCTTTAAAAATGTTGGCGATGATGCAATGCTCATGGCTATAATTGATAACCTTAAGATGTATAAAAACGATCTTAGAATACTAGTGCTTTCAAAAAATCCGCTTGAAACAAGACGTACTTATAGTGTTGATTCAATATACAGAATTAACCTTATTCAAATACTATCTATAATGAGAAATTCAAAACTCTTTATAAGCGGCGGAGGAAGCCTTATACAAGATAACACCAGCACTCGTTCCCTCATATACTATCTAGGAATGATCTGGCTTGCGAAAAAAATGCAGATGAAGGTAATGATTTATGCAAACGGAATTGGCCCATTAAATAAAAAGAGCAATAGAAACCTTACAAAGTATGTTGTAGACAAGGTAGACGTCATTACTTTGAGAGAGGAATTGTCCTACAAGGAACTTGCCAGCTTAAATATAAATAAACCTCAAATACATGTAACAGCCGACCCAGCCTTCACTATAAAACCTGAAAGTGTGGAACATACAGATTATTTGCTGGCAGATGAAGGCATTGACCCAAAGGCATCCTTTATAGGGATTTCAGTCAGGAAATGGTACGGTCATGATAAGTATGAGACAACCCTTGCCAACATAGCTGATTACATAATAGAAACCTATGGCATAAACATATTATTCATTCCGATGCACTACCCCGGTGATCTCGTAATTATTGAAAACATTCGTGCTAAGATGAAAAACAAAAGTTTTGCTATCAGCAAAAAACATTCCGTATCGGAGGTTTTAGGGATAATAGGCAAAACAGAAATGTTAATAGGTATGAGATTGCACGCTTTAATATTTGCTGCAAGTTTAGGGGTACCTATTGTAGGTATTGTATATGAACCTAAGGTTGAAGGTTTTTTAGAGTATTCAAATCAAGCTTCGGTAGGCCATGTAAATTCCCTTGAATTTGACAAAGCGAGAAAAACAATTGATGATGTATGGAAAAATAGAGATCGCATTAAGGAAGATTTAAAAAACACTACAGCATCACTAAAAGAAAGTGCATTGAACAATGCCAATATTGCAGTTGATATTATCAAAAATAAATAAGGTCACTTAAAGAAATAACCTAACTTAAGAAGCAATGTAAAGTTTTTATGAAATGGGGAAAATGTAAAAGGAGTTTGTATGAGAAGGACTATTAATGTTTTAGATATACCTGTTGATAATGTGACAATGGAAGAAGCGGTAGAGAGGTTTAAAGCTTTAGTGAGTGAGCCTAAGCTTCACACAATTTATACACCAAATGCAGAAATAATGATGGCTGCACAAAGAGATCCCGAATTAAAGATGATTTTAAGTAAAGCAGATATGCTTTTGCCTGATGGGGCAGGAGTTGTACTTGGATCAAAAATTATTGGAACGCCTTTAAAGGAGCGTGTTGCAGGCTTTGATTTTTCAATTGAATGCTTTAAACTGTCTTCAAAAATGAATATATCATACTTCTTTTTCGGAGGAAAACCCGGAGTTGCAGAGGAAGCAGCAAGCAAATTAAAAATTGACAACCCCGATATTAATATTGTTGGAATAAGGGATGGGTATTTTTCTCCCGAGGAAGAAGCAGACATAATTGAAACTATAAATTCTTCAAAAACTGATGTTCTTCTTGTTGGCTTAGGGGCACCAAGACAGGAAAAATGGATTTTTAAAAACAAAGACAGGCTGAATGTAAAAATATGTATAGGTGTTGGCGGTACATTTGACGGAATTGCGGGAGTTGCCAAAAGGGCTCCACTGTTTTTCCGAAAAAACGGACTAGAATGGTTGTACCGCCTTTATAAAGAGCCTTGGCGTTATAAGCGAATGATGGATTTGCCAAGATTTGTTCTTCTTGTGACTACAAGAAAACTTGGTTTGAAGAAATAATATTACCCAGTCCTTCGTATAGCGTAGAGTTTGGAAATGTAGAAACTGAATATAAATTCAAATTGCTTTAATGAGTTGGACCTATATGATGACAGATAAGTCTGGCTATCATATAGGTCCAATTGCTGCAAAAATAGTTTTATAGTTTGTAGCAGCTCTTTCTTAATCTGCTTATAATGGAATTATGGCTCAATCCCCCAGACCTTAGCACCTGATATGTAAGCAGGAGTATTATTCCATAATGTATAATAATTTGAATCCTTGAAGGAGTAATCATTTGTCTGATTATATGAGCTCCAGTTTGACTTTGATATCCTCGATAAAATCTCAATAGAACTTCCTGGCTGCAGAGTTCCGGCATTACTTGCAAAACTTATTTCAAGGTAATAATCTGCATTAGTACCAGGTGATTCAAGCCTTACGAAATTACTTGTTAATTTTGACGGATCATTGTATGTCCACCAGTCGCACAAGAAATTCTGACCAATCTCTCCGTCAATTGTATAGTAATATCTGATTTTTACATCAGATAAGTCTATTGCTGTAGAACCTTTGTTGCTAACTCTATATTTCATACTGATACCATTTGTTGAACTTGAGGTGTCACCATTAAAAAATTCAACCTCAAGGTCTCCTGACGGCGTAGGTGTCGGAGAAGGAGACGGAGAAGGTGTCGAACTTGGTGTAGGAGAAGGAGTAGGGGTCGGGCTTGGTGTAGGGGTTGCTGTTGCCAATATGTATTCAATTTCAGAAAGCTGCAAAAAGCTGTCTCCGTTGTTCTTTGTAATGTTTAGCTTATAATATAAATACTTTGTAGAATTGTTAAAGCTATAATTCTTTTTCTTGAATCTGCTATCAAATATCTCATTACTTCTTTGATCTAATATAACCCAGTCTTCATTATTGTTTGAAGCCATAAGTGTCCATGTCTTGGGGTCCCTCTGCGGATAGTCATTTGCTGAAGTAATGGCGTAACTTGCTATGGCAGTTGGATAAAAGTATCTAAAAGTAATCCAGTTTGAGCTTTCAAAACAAAGCCATTTTGTTTCAGGATTACCATCGAAAGCCTTTTCTTTTCCCTCTTTAGGCTTATTCTCGCTCCCTGCTACGACTTCGTAGAAATTTATTTCACTTAATTGAAGCATGCTGCTGCGACTTTGAAGCTCAAGCTTATAGTAAAGGAAACTATCTGTATTACCATCAGTTACATAGAACCTGGTCTGGAATCGGTCTTCAAAGGACTGATTACTTTGTGAATCAAGCAAAGCCCAATTGATATTGTCGTTAGATGCCCATAGCCTCCAACTTTCAGGGTCTCTCTCGGGTGAATCATTGGCCGAGCTAATAGAATATGAACAAACAGTTATAGGCTTACCAACGTTATATTTAATCCAGCCGCTATTTTGAAAAACGAGCCATTTGGTATTTATATTATTGTCAAAAGCCTCTTCCATACCTTCTCCATTTATAGAATTATCTGCGCTTGCTGTTATTTGAGGTGTAGAAGAATATTTATAACCAAAAAGTTGAATCTCTGATAGATGTAGTTGATTTTCTCCAGAATTGCTAAGGCCTAACCTGTAGTACTTGTATGCATTTGTGTTATCAATATTATAATTTTTTGTCTGAAGTCTTGAAGTGAAAACCTGTGCTGTTCTACTATCTAAAGTTTCCCAGGTCAGGTTGTCATTTGATCCATATAGAGTCCATTCAGATGGATCGCTTTGTGGAAAATCATTTGCTGAGCTTATAGAATAACCGGTAACTGTATATGCATCTTCATTGTCGAATTTATATTGGATATATCCTGAGCTGGCAGAAATAAGCCATTTGCTATTCAGGTTATTGTCAAATGCATTTTCTTTATCCTCATTCTGAGGAATTGTATTATCCACGGTTATACTTCCTTGCTCTGTAATGTCTATTGGTAAAGCCCCGTTGAACGTAAACTGAGTTCCAGTAGCATTTATATCAGTCAGTCTTATGGAAGGTTGGTTACTGTTCCACCAATTAGAGTTAGGGGTGGTGTCAGGACCGATACTATCTTTATATCCTGCATAAAACAAGTCTTGCGCATTGCTTCCAAGGCCCTTTTCCAGTTCGTACAAACCATCTGCCTGCTCAACAGATACCTTATAATGGGTTGAAGGAGCCATGTTCTGGTAGTTGGAATCTCCTTCCTTATCCACATGCCAGATGAGAAGCCCTTCCCCCGGCATGTCTATATAACGCCCCTCTTTTTTTATGCTCTGAATCATAAAGTATTCATCCTTTTCAGGGTGCTTGAACACAAACGGATTTAGTGAATTCTGCGTTACCTGTACACTTAATCCATCGGCATAATTGTTTAGGTCAACAGCATCTCCCCAACCCGCGAGTATATTTGCAAAATACGGATTCGGAGGAAGAGGATTCTTGCGAGTTCCTCCACCAGCCATAACATCAAATCCACTTACTCCAGAGGATTCACCTCCATAGTCGTAGGTATCAGGCCACCCACAAAGCGAGTGCCCATTTTCATGGATAGTATCAGCAATGCAAAGATCATTTCCGATACTCATGATTTGATATCTGCTAAAGGTTACTCCATTGGCCGTAAATGGCTGAATATTAGAAGCATGTGGCCATAATCCATATGGCGAATCCGCGTATGCATCTCCCGCATACAATACGTTCAGGGCAATTACGTTATTTGAACTATCTACAGTAAGTGCTGAGAAATCAAAACCCTTGTCTTTTAAATTCTGCAGTGCTTCTCTTATTAATTCTCCTGGCTTACCGTTTTCATTATTGTCGTAATAAGACTTATCGTACCTTGCTGTATAGTAATCGGTTACAATATTGGTATATACCAGTTCCCCACCCGAGAAATACTCAAAATAGTCTCTGACAGAGCCATTGTTTGAATACCCTGAATAACCGATTTGATTCATCATATTGGATATTTCATCTTTTGATATGTCAGATTCCTTATCTGGAAAGTTTACAAGCAGTGTCAATCCAACTACATTACCAGTAATACCTTGAGTTGATTTGGAATTAATTTCACCAGTAATACCTTGAGTTGATCCGGAATTAAATTCAAGTGAACTTTTAGAATAAATCTGCCCATTATAAACTTTTTCTTTAGCAGCAAATGGTGCATCCTTTAAAAATGCCTCCCAGTTCATATCCTCTTTGGCTTTTAATACTTTTGATTTAACCGAATCAACTGAAATTTTAAGGCCTTTTGAAACATTGAGTTGTTGCAAAAGAGAGTTTGTTTTGTCATTTTCCGAAGACCCTTTGTGTACTACTCCTGTGGAAATCAAATCTGTTCCATCTTCATTTAAATCTGCATAGCAAATCCAATTTGTCTCAGGATCACGAATTAACGTATAACCCTCGAGGCTCTCTAGTCTTTGATAAAACTCATCTCCGAACACTTTCACACTAACATACGATTCATCTGGCTGTATTAATTCAAATACCTCTCCTGAGGAAGGTGCTGCAGATGCAATAACAGCACTTAGTAGTATAATGCCTATTGCTGCAGCTAATAGTACTAGTTTCTTGATTTTTGTAGCCATTTTGTAGCTCCCCTTTCATCCATTGTGAAAATTTTATATGTATAGCAATATTACCATGAGATATCATTACTATATTGCGTATTATATTTCACAAAATTATCTATTACAACATTATTAAGTAAAATTTACTTTTGTGGATTGTAAATTTGTCAGAAAGCATTATTGAATTGTAGGTTATGAACCTAACCTTTGGATAGTTAATGCTATAAACATCTGTTCAGATAAGCTTTAGTCTTTGATTAGGTAGGGACGGTTCCTAGCATCTCATTTTACTGAGTCGCCGAGAACCGTCCCTATTGGAATTCATTAAATTAGTTAGTAAATTGTTAGCAACTATTGATTAAAACATTGCATTTTTTATCATTTTTAAAAACAGTTCTTGGAATACATAACCATCACACTTTTATACAGAAAGTTGTGAGTAAAATCACACTTTTATGTAAGTAGGGTTTGCTTAATTGAACTACAATTATAGAATCAAACCCTGTCCAGTTCATCATAACTATAGTACGTTGTAATATTACCTATCTTTTTTTCTTATTAATAAGCCAGAAGGCTACTGCACTAATTTCTTAGTGCAACAACCATTTTTCTTAATTGGCAATTAGCCTCTTTTTTAGCTTTCCATTTCACATGAGTCATGGGTCTATTTTAATTTGATCCCCATGTACTTCCAGTATACGAACTATTAAACTACCTAATATACAATATTTTTTCTTGTTATGACAAAAAGAAACCCGCAACCTTGTTTTGTGGCAACCGAGTAAGTGGCCATAATTCAGGAATTATATAAGTGGAGCTGCCTTTTTTGGACTACGTGTAGTGTTCCATCGCTTACTAAAAAAGGCGGTTACCCGAAGATAACCGCCCTTAAGTTTAACTAAAAGATTTTTACTCAATCCATTCCAAACCACCCCAGCTATCAGTGCTTCTAGTTTTATAGAACGCTGAGACATTGACTTTTTTACCACCACTTGTCGGCATGATCCTTAAATAGTCTACAGTTTCCCCTCCAAAAAATGCAACTGTATCTGATTGGAATATTGCCATAAACTTTTTATCTGGACTTATAACAGGAGTTGTTTTAATTACTAAACCTTTTTCAATAACTTGTGTCTTGTTAGTTGATAAATCATATAATCTCATACTTCTATCGTAGTAGTATATAAATTTATTATCATCCTCCAGCCAAACGGGATATCTTCCGTTTATAATCTCTCGTGCATTGCTATTAGAATCAGTTAGATTTATCGAATACGCACCATCTTTTTCTTCAACAAATAGAATTGAACCATTTGATGAAATTGAAGGCCGACTGTCAGTGTTAATATTACCATTCTTTAATACTTTATCGTTATTTTTTTCAAGTAAAAACTGACCTAAATAAGTCTTCTTTGCTTTGTCAACACCAATGTAAATTATACTATGATTTTCAAGTGCTACAGGAAACAAAATATCATCTTGTTTTTTAAGTAAACTATTTGTAACTCCGTTTACTACTTTGAATATTTCATTTTCACCTTTATCATTAATTCCAACATATAGCATCGAGTTTTCTGTCTTTGAAGGGAAAAATATCCGTCTATAATTATCATTACTATAGTACAATTTTAGCTCTGACAGACTATTATTTAAATTTGATCCATAAATCATGGTTGAACCAGTTCCATAGCTTGCAGACCAAAGCAACTCTCCGGTCAAAGTACTCATATCCTTATTTTTTTCATTTGAGCATCCATGTATTAGTAACATTATTCCTAAAAACAAATACACTAATATATATTTTCTCATTGTAACATCCTTCCAATAATAACTTTTAATCTTTCTTGACGGTTATACTGGTTGTAAACTTAATTACTTGGTCATTGAATAATGTGTAAACTCAGTAACAAGCCCATTCTTATAAAAAGGGTTACCCTTATCATTATAATGTATAGCTTCGAGTGACCTTAAAAGCATTGCCGGCGTAACAGAGGCTTTCATCGCAAGAGTCATTTTATCATTTATTGAACTCTTTAATGCATCAACCATTATTGTTGCACAATTATCGCCACCGACAAATTTAATGTAAATCCATATATTTCTCTATCTCTTCTTGAAGCAGCTATTAATTTTTCTTTGTCGGCAACTATTAAAACACCATCGCCATATATTCCTCCTGGTTCATAACTTAATAGATTTCCCTGTGTATAATGTCCCGTAGGGTCAGTGTACATTATTG
>CAYXPB010000059.1:0-20788 GCA_964466645.1 uncultured Acetivibrio sp.
GTACCCCAGTCACCAGGAATATCATTAAGCCTTCTATCTACTATTGCTCTAGGATTGTCCCAAGAACGGAATACGGCCTTAACAGCTTCCATTAGCTGTACTTTAGGGTCTTGAGGGAAATCAAATCCTTTTTCGTTCTTGAAGAGTTCTTTATATCTTTTTACCACTTCTTTTAGATTATCAGCTGTAAGATCAGTGTCAGAATTTGCCCCATTCTCTTCTTTAACAGCTTCAAGTATCTTTTCAAACTTTGGCTTTTCAACTTCCATTACTACATCACTAAACATCTGAATAAATCTTCTATAGCTGTCATAGGCAAATCTTTCATTATTGGTAAGCTTCGCTAAACCTTCTACAACAATATCGTTTAACCCTAAATTTAAAATAGTATCCATCATACCGGGCATGGACGCTCTTGATCCCGATCTAACAGAAACTAAAAAAGGGTTATTCGGATCACCAAATTTTTTACCCACAGCATCTTCAGTAGCGGACATCATTGCATAAATCTCTTCTTCAATCTCTTTTGCAATGACTTTACCATCTTGATAATACTTTGTACAAGCTTCCGTAGTAACTGTAAAACCTCTTGGAACAGGAAGGCCTAATCCCGTCATTTCTGCCAGGTTAGCCCCTTTGCCGCCGAGCAGGTTCCTCATTGAAGCGTTTCCCTCTTTAAAAAGATATACATACTTTGCCATTAAAAAACCCTCCCATTTGCTTTTTATGTATCATTATGTGCTATATACAAAAAATGTATATTTAGAATACACTTTTCTTCGTTTTAATAGGTGGACAATTCTGGGAACTGCTTTTCTGACCAAACTAATTATAACATAATTAAATGAGTTTTCATTACTTTTTTTCAAAATTATTTAAATTATTATTTAAATATTCAACAGATAAAAATCCTTTAATAATTATCTCCAAAAAAGATAGCAAGTATTCCAATCCTTCTAGGTATTTCTAAAAAAGTGGGCTCCCCAATTTGGGAAACCCACCCTTATTAAAAATCAAACTTGTTTTCAAAGTGTTTATCTAATTCTTCAAGCTTAACCCTAACCTGCTGCATACTATCCCTGTCTCTGATAGTTACGCTTTTATCTTCTAATGAATCAAAATCGAAAGTTATACAGTAGGGTGTACCTATCTCATCCTGCCTTCTGTATCTTTTACCTATACTCCCAGTCTCATCGTACTCACAAACATACTTTTTAGCGAGAGCCTCATATACCTTGAAAGCATCATCGCCCAATTTTTTTGAAAGCGGAAGTACAGCTATCTTTATCGGTGCAATTGCAGGATGGAAGCGAAGTACAACCCTTACATCTCCTTCTGCAACCTCTTCTTCATCATAAGCTTCGCAAAGGAATGCAAGTGTCACCCTGTCAGCTCCAAGAGAAGGCTCAATACAGTAAGGAACATATTTCTCATTAGCAACAGGATCAAAATATGAAAGGTCATCTCTTGAATGCTCCATATGCTGCTTTAAATCATAATCAGTCCTGTCAGCAATACCCCAAAGCTCACCCCACTCAAACGGAGACTTAAAGGGGAATTTAAACTCAATGTCTGTTGTTGCATTACTGTAGTGTGAGAGTTCTTCTTTCTCATGGTCACGCATTTTTAAACTATCTGCTTTTATTCCAAGACTTAAAAGCCAGTTATAACAGAAGTTCTTCCAATATTCAAACCATTCCAGATCTTTTCCCGGTTCACAGAAAAATTCAAGCTCCATCTGCTCAAATTCACGAGTCCTGAAAGTAAAATTGCCTGGAGTTATCTCATTTCTAAAGGATTTACCTATCTGAGCTATTCCAAAGGGAATCTTTTTCCTTGTAGTTCTTTGTACATTTTTGAAATTTACAAATATCCCCTGAGCTGTTTCAGGTCTTAAGAATATCTCAGTCTTTGAATCCTCAGTAACGCCTTGATAAGTCTTAAACATAAGATTAAACTTTCTGATATCGGTAAAATTGGCAGATCCACAACTAGGACATTTTACGTCCTTTTCCTTGACATATGCAATAAGCTGTTCGTTTGTCCAACCATCAACTTTAACATCTACTTGATTCTCTGAATTCCAGTCCTCAATCATCTTATCGGCTCTGTGACGAGTCTTACAATTTTTACAGTCAATCAAAGGATCACTAAATCCACCAACATGCCCTGATGCCACCCAAACCTGAGGATTCATTAGTATCGCACAGTCAACTCCAACGTTATAAGGGCTTTCCTGTACAAATTTCCTCCACCATGCTTTTTTTACGTTGTTTTTAAGTTCAACACCTAAAGGACCGTAATCCCAAGCATTTGCGAGACCTCCATATATATCTGATCCTGGATATACGAAACCTCTATTTTTTGCAAGCGCGACTATCTTCTCCATAGTCTTTTCAAATTCCATTTTAAAATGCCTCCTTAGCAATATCAAAATTATTTAAACACCTTATTCAACATTATTAGCAAAATAAACATTAGATTAATAAAAATGACTAATTATTTTGAACCACTTAATATATATTTTTACCTTACAATGACTTATTGTCAACACCATTTTCTTTTAATATTTGTAGAGCTTCATTTAAAATTTTGTCTCCTGCTTCTAATTTGCTCATAATTGGAAAATCAATTATTTCTCCGTTTCTTTTTATGATCTTTATTATATTTGTATCGGTGCCAAATCCTGCACCTTCCTGTGTGACATCATTAGCAATTATCAAATCCAAGTTCTTTGCAGCAAGCTTTTCACAGGCGTTATTAACAAGATCATTGGTTTCGGCACTAAAACCCACCAATATTCTATTACCCTTCACTTTCCCAAGTTCTTTAGCTATATCAGGATTTTTAATCAGCTCTATCGTTAAGTTCTCGCCCTTCTTTTTAATCTTTTTTTCAGCTATTTGAGTACATTTATAATCAGCAACAGCTGCAACCATTATCAGTATATCAAAAGCCTCATAGCTTTTCATGACTTCATTAAACATCTCCCTGGCAGTTTTGACTCCTACAATCTCCACTCCAAAGGGATTTTTAATATTAACCGTACCAGATATAAGCTTGACCTGTGCACCTCTTTTGCTTGCTTGAGTTGCTATGGCATAGCCCATTTTCCCCGATGAACGGTTGCTTATGTACCTCACAGGATCTATGGGTTCCTGTGTGGGCCCTGCAGTTATCAAAACCTTTAATTCTTTTAAGTCCGACTTACCGCAAACAAGTTCACCGACACTTTCAACAATGGCCGAGGGTTCAGGCAACCTCCCTGATCCAGTAGTACCGCATGCCATAAGGCCTGTTTCCGGTTCTAAAAACTTATATCCCCTCTCAGTAAGCTTTTTGATATTCTCCTGAACTATAAGATTTTCATACATGTTAGTATTCATTGCAGGAACGAATACCACAGGCGCCTTTGAAGCCATTATAGTAGTAGACAACATATCATCGGCTATACCATTTGCAACTTTTCCTATTATGTTCGCAGTTGCAGGAGCAACAACAATAATATCAGCTTTCGTAGCAAGGGATATATGTTGAATATCCCACTTAACCGGGTCATCAAACATATCTGTTATAACAGGGTTGTGTGAAATAGACCTAAAAGTCAGAGGAGTGACAAATTCAGCTGCGTTTTCAGTCATAATTACATTTACATCAGCATGGAGCTTTTGCAACCTACTCACAACTTCAACCACCTTATAAGCAGCTATGCCACCGCACACACCGACAACAACCGTCTTTCCCTCTAACATATTAATTCCTCTCCATCAATTATTATTAATCGCGTAACTCTCTATTACAACGTCATTTCAAATAACCAGTGTAGTAATTATCAAAAACTAGTGTTTTATAAATTACTATACTCTAAAAAATAATAAGCCCCTTTTCCTCTTAACACTATCTTTATAATAGGTTTATCGAGAAATTATAGAGGCGGTATTATTCCATATCTATAAGAATGAAAACACCTGTAGCTTTACTTTATTCCGCTCTTTGTCCTGATGTATGTAATCTTCTGCTCATCAATTTCGTTAATCGCAATAGTTACCGGCTTTTCAGAATCACATTCAGTAAGCTTATGAGCTCCTTCTGTAATCTGCCTTGCTCTTTTAGCAGCTGCTACAACCAGTGTGTATCTGCTGTCCACCCTGTCGAGCAATGAGCTGATACCAGGCTCAATCATTGTATGTCTCTCGTCGTTATTCTCTTTCATGAGTTTCCTACCTCCAATTTTGTATTATGTTATAACTTCCTAATTTAAGTCACAAAGCCCATCATGAAAGCTTAAAAGCTTTCAAACAGAGGAACATTATTTTACAGTACACAAAATGTAAATCAATTTTTTTGAAATGGCGATTGCAATTTTTTTTAGAAATCAACTTAAACGCCTCTAACTATTCCTATACTCTCAAGTATATTTATGTTTCTGCTAAACTTAAGTTTTTCGGAAGCAATTATACATTTAATACAATTAACCGCTTCTTCAATATCATCATTTACTACAACATAATCATACTTATCGACATATTTCATTTCTTTTATAGCCTTTTCCATGCGTTTTTCTATTACTTCAGGTTTTTCGGTACCTCTTCCCTCTATCCTTCTTATAAGCTCCTCAAAGGAAGGAGGCAGAATAAATATAGATACACATTTAGGGTAAATATTCTTAATATTCAAAGCACCTTCCACTTCAATTTCGAGTAAACAATCAAACCCTGACATAATAGTATCCTCAATACACTTTTTAGGTGTACCATAATAGTTATCGCAATATTTTACCCACTCTACAAGCTCTCCATTTTTTTTCATGCTGTCAAACTCTTCATGGGATTTAAAAAGGTAATTCACACCATCTACTTCACCTCTTCTAGGCTCCCTAGTCGTCGCAGAAACAGAAAACTTTATATAATCTTCGTTTTGCCTGATATTACTTAGGAGTGTACCCTTTCCGGTGCCCGATGGCCCTGAAACCACAACTAAAAGTCCCTCTCGGAACATCACAGTTCCCCCTTATTTATCTGCTATCTCTTCTTCCTCTTCAGCTGGAACATCGGCTTCCTTGCTGTTCAACCTGTGTGCTACTGTTTCTGGCTGAACTGCGGATAATATAATGTGATCGCTATCAGTAATTATTACGGCTCTTGTTCTCCTTCCATATGTTGCATCAACAAGCATCCCACGCTCTCTTGCTTCTTGAATTATTCTCTTTATTGGAGCAGACTCAGGACTTACAATAGCAACTAGTCTGCTAGCCGATACAATATTTCCAAACCCTATGTTTATTAACTTCATTTAATATTCCTCCTAGTACTTATTCAATATTTTGAATCTGTTCTCTTATTTTCTCCAATTCACTCTTAATTTCAACGACAAATTTTGTTATACTTAAATCGTTAGCCTTTGAACCAATGGTATTTATTTCTCTATTCATCTCTTGTATCAAAAAATCAAGTTTCCTTCCAACAGAATCACCGGTTCTCAAAGTCTCACGAAGCTGATTTATATGACTTGATAGCCTCACCAATTCTTCATCGATACTACACCTGTCTGCAAATATAGTCACTTCTGTTGCCATCCTGTTTTCATCAATAACCTGCTGTTCCATCATTTCCTTTATTCTGTTTTCCAGCTTACACTTATATTCTTTTACTACTTCTGGAGCTCTTATACCAATTTCCTTAACAATATTCTCAATAAAATCAGTTTTCTCCAAAATACTATTTTTCAAACCTTCTCCTTCAATTTGCCGCATATTGATTAAAGAATTAACAGCACCATCTACAGCTTCACTCAAAAGCTTCCATATTTTTTCCTCGTCCTGTTCTACTTTCTCAACTTTCAACACATCAGGAAATTTTGCAATAAGAGAAACAGCTATATCATCCTGGAGACTATACATGTCTTTTAGCTGCCTCAATGTATTTATATATGCTTTTGCAAGGCTTTCATCAATCTGTATACTCTTTGCATCCTCACTGAAATCATCAAAGCTTATGAAAACATCAGCCTTTCCTCTTGATACTGATTTACTTACCACTTCCCTTACCTTGTCTTCAAGAAATGATATTTGCCTTGGAATTTTTATATAAACATCACTATATCTGTGGTTCACAGTTTTAATCTCAACAAGACACTCCATTCCGTCTGTCTGTGACTTACCCCTTCCGAATCCGGTCATACTTTTTATCATAATTAATTCATCCTCTTTTATGAATTTAATATAGTCTTATTCCAAACAATATGTATTATAACATAATTATCGATATTTTGAAGTGATTTTCTTAATATTTTTTGTGTTTTTTCCTGTTTTCTCTCATTTGCTTAATCAAAATACATTTTAAGCAATTTCTTAGAATTTTGCAATTGCCCTTTTTTTAAAAAAAGCTGCCTTTATCTTATAGACAGCTTTTTCGATTCATATAAATTTTTGAAAATCAAATTCATCTCATTCCAAGTAAGATTTGCCTTAAATAGCCGAAATCAATAGAATTTACTGTCCCGCCGCCGTCAATATCAGCTCCCATATATCCAACATTAGGGTCGTCAGTAGGAAATTGATTTATTAGTCCCAACAAATACCGCCTCATATATCCGAAATCAATGGAATTAACTGTTCCGTTTCCATCGACATCTCCCTTTACAATGTTATGATTCGTAGGTATCGGGGTAGGTGTCTTCACCTGAGTTGGCGTTGGCGTCGGTGTTTGCGTATCATTAACAGGTACGAACTTCCAATCTTGATTCGATCCTGTTACATCAGACCACTGTTGAATTATACCCCCATCATCGGTAGACCACTTATAGACATCAAGAATTTTTGTGCTGCTGCGGTTCTTTACTTTGTAATAGCCGTCACCGGCATCTATAAATTGCCACTGTTGATTGTTACCACCATTGCTGTACCATTGAATTATAGATGTACCATCTGCACTTGAACTATCCTGAACATCCAAAACATATCTGCTCGATGCACTGACTATCTTTTTGTAACCGCTTCCCATATCAACTAGATACCATCTTTGACTTGAACTTCCGTTATCAGTCCATTGTACCAGTTGAGATGCCCGAGCACCATTTCTTGCATCAAGGACCTTGCCACTGTTCTTATTAACTATTTTATACTTAGTAGTATGTGAAATAGGTTCGGTAATAACACCTTCAGCAGCATTAATCTTTATAGTACTATAATAGGGTAATTCAAGACTTGTATCTGATCTAAACTCCAAAGGCAGCCAAACATATTGAGAATCGTTTACTTTTCCTCCCCATGCACCTGCCCATCTATCTCCCGTATATAGGTATGTAGTCTCCTTTGAACCTTGAACAGGTATAATAAATGCCGGTTGTGACTTATATGTAGTGGAATCTCCTAGATTATAGAGTTCCGACCAACCACTGCCCAAATTCTTTGAATAGGCATATTTGGTCTGGTTGGGATCCCATCCTGTACAACCCGATGTAATAAGATAGTAATATTCATTTCTTTTAATAAGACACGGAGCTTCTCTCTGCTTGCCTACATATAACTTGGTTTTCAGTGAAGCTATATTCTTATAGTCATAAGTCAATTCGTACAAGTGCAAATCCATATTTTCATTGGAAGATGATATGAAATATCCTTTTCCGTCGGTATCAACAAATACATTACAATCCCTTGACATATATCCGGGAAGGTCATGATCTATAACCCCTCTAGTAGCATAGGGTCTAAAACTTCCCTGATATGTATATTTACCGTCCGGGGTCTTACAATAGGCAACGGCAGCCCTCGCCTCACCATAATGAACTCCATTCTCCCAATGCATCCACATAACAAATTCTTTAGTCGATGCATTATACATAACCTTAGGCCTTTCGACATTACACTTAGTAAGTTCCGATGCTGAATTAGGTGATAATACTTCCCCTCTGAATTCCCAGTTCACCAAATCTTGGGATCTGTAACATCTTACACCTAAAAAATAGTTTGAACTGTCACGATACTCTCCATACCAATAATAATAGCCTTCATAATTAATCATACCACCACCATGGGCATGTATGACGTTTCCTGACGTGTCTTTGAACTGATTTCCGTTTGTAATTGCAGCCTCAGCAGCCACAGATATCGATGGTATCGTAGTTGTAAGCATGGCTAGTAAAACAACCAAAGCAAGTGAAATAAACGCTTTTTTCATAAAGAAAATTCCCCCCATTTATTTGCTTAAACAAAATTGAAATAATTTTATATTCTTCATATGTTTGATACTTAACTTTGATTATTTTGTAATGAGTTGTTCGAATAGAATACTGTATTTTATATAAATTATAGACTATATAGACAAAAATTGCAATTATCCACCAATTAAATAAAAGTCCTTTTAGACATATTAAGGACTTTTAGTATGCTGTATATTTCCTAAAAAACTCTTTTTTGTTATTCATCAATCAATAATGACATTGCCTATAGCTTGTATAACTCTTGATTTTTCAAAGGGCTTAACCACAAAATCTTTTGCCCCAAGTTTAATAGCCTCTATAACCATTGATTGCTGACCCATTGCCGAAACCATAATTATTTTGGTTTCAGGACTGAATTTAAGAATGTCTTTTACAGCATTTATTCCATCTAACTCAGGCATAGTTATATCTAAGGTCATTACATCAGGTTGATGCAGCTTTGCTAAATCAATTGCATCATATCCATTTGCACCTTCGCCTACAACTGCATAGCCTTCAACTTCTTCAATCATCTTTTTTAACAATGTACGCATAAAAACTGCATCGTCCACTACAACAAAAGTAAGCTTTCTCATTAACCCACATCTCCCAATTCATACATGAGTATTGATAAAACAGTAATGCCGGCAGTTTCGGTTCTAAGTATTCTAGGACCTAGGGTAACGGGATTAATCCCGAAATCAACCGCCTCTTCAATCTCCTGCTCTGTAAATCCACCTTCTGGTCCAACAAAAACAGATACTTCTTTAATATTGCCTACTGCTCTAAAAATTTGTTTTAATGAGTTATTAGACTCCTTTTCATAAGGTATCAACGATAAAGATTTATCCTTCGTCTGCTTTATCGCCTCCTTAAAAGCTATAGGGATTTCTATCTCAGGTATAATGCCCCTATTACATTGTTTTGCTGCTTCTTGTGAAATGCGGTTCCACCTTTCACACTTTTTTAAAGCATCCTTTTCACTACTTAGCTTTACTACAGTCCTCTCAGTTAAGACTGGAACTATTCTACTTATTCCCAATTCAACACTCTTTTGAATAATAAAATCCATTTTGTCCGATTTAGGCAAGCCTTGATATAAGGTAACTTTAATAGGAGGCTCCGTCGCGTTTTTGTAAGACTCAATAACCTTTGTATGTACAAAACCATCGCCAAACTCCTCGATTTTTGCCTCATACTCGTTTCCAACACCATCACTGAGTGTAACAATTTCTCCACGCTTAAGCCTCAACACTTTTCTAATGTGATTATAATCGTCACCTTTGATATTAATATTATCGTCAAAAATATCATTTGAGTTTATAAAGAATCTAGGCATCTAAATACAATCGCCACCCATTCACCAATTTCATCAATTTGCTCGCATTTAAAACCTAACTTTGTATATGCCTCCAGTACTTCCTCTCTTCTTTCCTTGATAATACCGGAAGTTATGAAAAGACCATCCTTCTTTAAATAAGAAGAAATTTTACCTGATATATCAATTATAACATTTGCAATAATATTCGCAACAATAATATCTGACTTTTCTTTTTTTAAATCATCTATGACTCCTCTAAACACTTCAACTTGTGCAGCTACGCCATTTATTGCACAATTCTCTTTAGCAACTTTTGCCGCAACTTCGTCAATATCAACAGCAGTAACAGCTTTTGCACCCAATTTTGCTGCAATTATTGAAAGTATTGCAGTGCCGCAGCCTAAGTCTACTACAGTATCGCCAGGAATTATATATTTCTCCAATAAAACCGAGCACATTTTTGTAGTCTCATGTGTTCCTGTTCCAAAAGCCATGCCCGGGTCCATCTCAATTACAATTTCATCTTCCTTTTTTTCGTAATCTTCCCATGAGGGCTTAATAACAAGCTTGTCTGTCAAATTCAGAGGTTTGTAGTATTTCTTCCAAGAAGTACTCCAATCCTCATCATCCACTTGTGAAGTTCCGATAAAACCCTCGCCAACCTCAAGAAACTGACCTATAAACTTAAGTTTCTCTTTAATTAGTGATGTAAGTTCGGAAATACTCACTTCCTCAGAAAAATATGCCTTTATTGTAACACCATCTTCTAGGCTGCCTAGAAATTCATCATCGGCATAATCCAAAGAATCAGGCTTTGATAGTTCACTTATTATGTCATTAGGATCTTCAATAGCTACTCCACCTGCTCCTATATTTGTAAGCATTTCAGTTACGGCATCATATGCCTCTTCCGTTGTCTTTATCCTTACTTCGTACCAAATCATATAGTCGGTTACGCAAAGTCTATAAACTCTTTAAAAGCTTATGTTTGCTTCCTCCTTCATAGTGTCCTTCTAAGGGTATTCATCAAATCAAAAACATTTATAAATTAAGAGCCTTTAGTTTATTTCTAAAGAATTTTGAGATGATCTAAACTACATTCCTAAAACATTCTTCATTTTATCAAAAAAAGTTTTTCTCTGCTCATGTACTTCATCACCGCTTAATTCTGCAAAATCCTTTAAAATAGATTTTTGTTTGTCATTAAGCTTCTTCGGCACTTCAACCTGTACTTTGACATATTGATCACCACGTCCGTTTGACCTTAAGAAAGGTATTCCTTTATTCTTAAGTCTGAAGACAGAACCCGTTTGAGTACCTTCAGGAACCTGATATTTAACCTTACCGTCAAGCGTAGGAACCTCTAACTCAGTGCCTAATGCAGCTTGCACAAAGGTTATAGGTATTTCGCAAATAACATCGTTACCCTGTCGCTGAAAAATAGCATGAGTCTTTACCCTTACAGAAATAAACAAGTCTCCCGAAGGGCCACCCTTTGAACCAGGTTCACCTTCTCTTTCTAGCCTTATTGTCTGTCCATCAGCAATACCTGCAGGTATATTTATTTTTATTTTCTTTGACTTCCTGATTCTACCTTTACCATTACATGCATCGCAGGGATTGGTTATAACTTTACCTTCTCCGTGACAAACATCACAGGTCTTAATGTTAACAAACTGTCCAAAAGGAGTTCTCTGTTTATACTGAATCTGACCCGTTCCATTACAATGCTGACACGTTGAAGGCTTGGTTCCTGGCTTTGATCCCGAACCTTCACACTTTTCACAAGACTCCATTCTGTTGATGGAAATCTCCTTTTCAACACCAAAAGCCGCTTCTTCAAAACTTATATCCGCTGAAGACTTTAAATCGGCACCTTTTTGAGGTCCATTACGTGTTCTTGAGGATGTTCTTCCTCCAAAACCCGAGCCTCCAAAAATGGTCTCGAAAATATCTCCAAAACCTCCAAGATCACCAAAATCACCAAAGCCTCCATTAAAACCTCCAAAGCCTCCCTGTTCGAAGCCTGCATGACCGAACTGATCATACTGAGCTCTCTTTTGAGAGTCACTTAAAACCTCATAAGCTTCATTAGCTTCTTTGAACTTAGCTTCAGCCTCTTTATTCCCCGGATTCATATCGGGATGATGCTGTTTTGCTAATTTCCTGTAGGCCTTTTTTATATCAGCATCGGATGCACTTTTGTCAACCTCAAGGACTTCATAGTAGTCCCTCTTATTAGCCATCCAACCAACTCCTCTAAATCAATAGTTTTATACACATAAAAAAAATTATACCACATAGTATCCAACAATAGCAAATATCTTTTAAAAACCGAGGTTAATTAAAGAGCCAAAGCCATTTACAATGACTTTGGACTCTTTAAGATTTAGGTTATTTCAAAAAACAATAGGTTATTTTTTTAAATTACCTTATTTATCTAAAATATATTATTTATCGTCGTCAACCTCTTTGTAATCTGCATCGTAGACATTTTCCTGTTCTTCAGCACCACCAGCCTGTTCTCCAGGTTCTGCACCCGCACCCATATCAGGACCTGCTGCTCCTGGGTTCTGCTGATATATCTTTGCTGATATATCATAAAATGCCTTGCTCAAATCATCGGTTGCCTTTTTTATAGCTTCAGTGTCAGTACCTTTTAAAACTTCTTTTACCTTATTTATTTCAGCTTCTACCTTTTCCTTATCATCATTTCCGATTTTATCTCCAAGATCTTTCAAGGTCTTTTCTGACTGGAATATTGTAGAGTCTGCATTGTTTCTAATATCAACGCCTTCTTTTCTGACTTTGTCTTCCGATTCAAATTTTTGTGCTTCTTTAACTGCTTTGTCAATTTCATCATCCGACAAGTTTGTAGAAGCTGTAATAGTAACTTTTTGCTCCTTACCTGTGCCTAAATCTTTTGCTGAAACGTGAACAATACCATTTGCATCTATATCAAATGTAACTTCAATCTGTGGAACTCCTCTTGGAGCTGGTGGAATAC
Source organism: uncultured Acetivibrio sp. (assembly GCA_964466645.1). Classification (GTDB taxonomy): domain Bacteria; phylum Bacillota; class Clostridia; order Acetivibrionales; family Acetivibrionaceae; genus Acetivibrio. The sequence goes on from CAYXPB010000059.1 coordinate 12,528, forward strand.
CATCAAGATTAAATTCACCTAACAACTTGTTGTCAGCTGCCATCTGTCTTTCACCTTGGAATACCCTTACCGTAACAGCAGTCTGCCCGTCTGCAGCAGTTGAGAAAGTCTGGCCCTTCTTAGCAGGTATTGTAGTATTTCTATCAATTAATCTTGTAAATACTCCTCCAAGAGTCTCAATACCAAGGGAAAGCGGTGTAACATCAAGAAGCAGTAAGTCTTTTACTTCTCCTGTAAGAACTCCCGCCTGAATAGCAGCACCTACTGCAACACATTCATCAGGATTTATTCCCTTAAAAGGATCTTTACTAAAATACTTTTTAACAGCTTCCTGAACCGCAGGTATTCTTGTAGAACCACCAACTAAAAGAATTTTATCTATCTTGTCCGGACTAAGATCTGCGTCCTTCATTGCACGTCTTGTAGGTTCCATAGTCATTTCTACAAGGTCAGCTGTCAATTCATCGAATTTCGCTCTTGTCACTGTAATATCAAGGTGTTTTGGACCAGTAGCATCAGCTGTTATAAACGGTAAATTTACATTTGTTGTTGTCATACCGGAAAGCTCAATCTTAGCTTTTTCAGCTGCTTCTTTAAGTCTCTGCATAGCCATCTTGTCTTTCTTTAAATCAATGCCGCTGTCTTTCTTAAATGTATCTACCAAATAATTCATTACCCTATCGTCAAAATCGTCACCACCGAGTTTATTGTTTCCGTGTGTTGCTAAAACCTCAAACACTCCGTCACCAATTTCAAGTAACGATACATCAAACGTACCTCCGCCAAGGTCAAAAACAAGAATTTTTTGATCAGTTTCTTTATCTAGACCATAAGCTAAAGCTGCTGCAGTTGGCTCATTTATAATTCTCAAAACTTCAAGCCCTGCAATTTTACCGGCATCCTTAGTAGCCTGTCTTTGTGCATCACTAAAATATGCAGGAACAGTTATAACTGCCTGAGTTACTTTTTCACCTATATAACTTTCCGCATCGGCCTTAATCTTTTGAAGAATCATCGCTGAAATCTCTTGAGGTGTATATCCACTGTCATCAATCTTTACCCTTTTGTCTGTACCCATATCTCTTTTTATAGATATAACGGTTCTCTCTGGGTTTGTAATAGACTGTCTTTTAGCGACTTGGCCTACAAGCCTTTCTCCTGTCTTTGAAAACGCTACAACTGACGGTGTTGTTCTGCCACCTTCAGAATTTGCTATAACAACAGGTTCTCCACCTTCCATTACTGCTACACATGAGTTTGTAGTTCCTAAGTCAATTCCAATTACTTTTGCCATAAAAAGGCCTCCTTCTAATAAATATATTAACGTTTAATCCCTAAGTAATAAGTTCATTTATACTACCTAAATTAGTTTGCCACCTTAACCATGCTGTATCTTATAACCTTATCCTTATAAATATATCCCTTTTGAAACTCTTCAACCACTACATTATTTCCATACTGCTCATCATCCACATGAGAAACTGCATTGTGCAAATTAGGGTCAAATTCATTACCAACTGCTTCAATAACATCAACATTTAGTTTTTGCAACACATCTTTGAATTGTCGGTAAACCAATTCTACACCTTCCTTAAGTGAATTAACATTCACCTCGTTATTTGCTGCCTCAATTGCCCTTTCAAGGTTGTCAACAACAGGCAAAAGTGCAGAAACCACATCACTTGCTGCATCAGAATACAAAGCCTCTTTTTCTTTAGCAGTTCTTTTTTTGAAGTTATCAAACTCAGCTGCCGTCCTTTGAAGCTTATCAAAATATTCTTCGCACTGTTTAGATTTTTCTTCTAACTGTGCCTTTATTTCTTCCACTTCTTTTAAGCAAAAATTATTTGATTCTTCTGATTCACATTTACATTCATCACAAGTTTCAATGTTCTGATCGAAAATGTCTTCCTTCGCATTTTGCTCTGTGCCTTTAGATAAGTTATCTTTTTTCTTCATTGGAATCCGTTAAACCTCCTTTGATTATATTGCTGTCTCTATTAAAATCCTTAAGATTATTACCTATTATTCTATCAATCTCTTCGTTTATCTTTCTTCTGACATAGTTCATCGCTGCAAGTACTCTAGCATATTCCATCCTCGTAGGTCCTATAATCCCGATGGTTCCAATAACCAACCCTCCTAAATTATAAGTAGCTGTAATCACACTACAATCTTGCATTTCCTCAATTTTATTTTCTTTTCCTATCTGTATGTTTATGCCATTACTACCATCATTGCTTATGCTCTTTAACAATAAAGGTAAAATATCTTTTGTATCCATCATATTCAAAAACTCTCTAGCCTTAACAACATCCTTAAACTCAGGATAATTCAATATATTTGTCATACCATCGAGGTACACTTCAGAAGCATCAATCTGATCGATACATTCAGTAACCCCATTTAAAATCGGCATCAAAATTTCCTGAGAAGAGCCTATTAAAATCTCTATTTCCCGAATAACCACTATATTAATCTGTTCTAAAGTAAGACCACTTAATTTGTCATTAAAAATATTTGAAACTCTTATCAAAAATTCAGGTGAAACCCCCTCGGGAATATTAACCAAACTGTTTTTAACAATCCCTGCATTAGTAACTACAACAACTAATGCATTGCCTCTTTCTATAGGAACAACCTGCACAGCCTTTAATTCACTGTTTTTCCTTTCAGGAGTTGCTGCCATTGATGTATACTTTGTGAAACGTGACATTGTTGCAGAAGCCTGTCTTAAAAGCTGACTAAGCTCATTAATCTTAGTCTCCATCTCAATCTTCATGGCATTTATCTCATCAACTGTAAGTTCACAAGCCTTCATAAGTTGATCTACATAAAACCTGTACCCCTTGTCGGAAGGTACTCTGCCTGCCGATGTATGAGGCTGTATAAGATACCCTAAATCCTCAAGATCCGACATTTCATTTCTTATTGTAGCAGAGCTGAGACCTAACTCATGTTTTTTAGAAACCGACCGAGAACCAATAGGCTCCGCGGTGCTGATGTAATCGTCGATAATAGCGTGCAAAATCAACCTCTTCCTATCGTCCAAAAACATCATTAATCTCTCCTTTTGTTAGCACTCTACTCGATTGAGTGCTAATACTATTTTAAAAATACCACCGTAGTTTTCTTTTGTCAAGATGTTTTTATGGATATTATTTGGTTTTAGCTTATAATATTATTCTCTTCAATTAATTTCTTCCCTTTTTCTATCTCTTTGTAAAAAATCTTTCATAAGGTGATTTTCCTTTTAAACCTCAGTATAAAAATTTACATAAGTAGGTTTTTATGGATTCCCGTACTCAAATAAATTCCATAAATACTTGATTAGCAAAATCAAGGCCTATTGTACTTAAAGTTATTGTTCCATCCCTAACAATCAAAAATCCCTTTTCCAGCATCTTATCTATTTGACTGCCATATATATTGTAAATTTCCTCATTATATCTACTTTTAAATTCCTCCATACACACTCCGTCTATAAGCCTTAAGCCTAAGATCATAAATTCTGCCATACTTTCCTTACTATTTATAACCTCAGAATTTTCTGAAATAACTTTACTGTTATTTATACCATCTATATATCTTTCAATATCATAAATATTATTAAATCTTAATCCTTCAAAAAATGAGTGAGCGCTAGCCCCCAAACCTATATATTCTTCAGCCTTCCAATACACCATGTTGTGTTGGCATTCAAACCCCTGTTTTGCAAAATTGGATATTTCATAATGTTTGTATCCTTCCATAGAAAGATAGTCTTTGCAAAAACTGTACATTTCCCTGTCAATTTCATCATCTAAAGGTACAAGTTCTCCCTTTTCCAAGCTATTACCAAACACAGTACCTTCTTCAATTTTGAGGCTGTAGCATGACAAATGCTGAGGCTTTAAAGCTACTACATGCTTTAAAGTTTCAATCCAATCTTCAATAGTTTGTCCAGGAATTCCAAATATCAAATCCACATTAATATTGTCAAAACCGACTTTTTGGGCCAGTGTGATATTTAGCTCAAATTCTTTAGCTGTATGGATTCTCCCTAACCTTTTAAGTATTGGGTCTTGCCATGCTTGAAGGCCGATACTGAGTCTGTTTATACCTACTGTCCTATACAATTCAAGTTTCTCTTTTGTGAGAGTACCCGGATTTGTCTCAATACTGATTTCCGCCTTTTTATCTATAGAAAACTCCCTACCTAAAAGACTTATGACTTCATATATGTAATGAGCATCAACAGCTGAAGGTGTTCCGCCGCCTATGAAAATTGTTTTTATGTTATACCCTTTAAGCTTTTCTGAGTATGAAAATATTTCCTTTTCTAAAGCATTAAAATATGCAGGGACAAGCTCATCCCTGCATGCAAAAGAATTGAAGTCGCAGTAAAAACACTTTGCCTTGCAAAAAGGTATATGAATATATATACCAATATTATTACCCATATCAAAACACATCCTTAGGAGTCGAGTTTGAGAACACTCATAAAGGCTTCCTGCGGAACCTCTACGCTTCCCACCTGACGCATTCTCCTCTTTCCTTCCTTTTGCTTTTCCAAAAGTTTTTTCTTTCTTGTTATATCTCCGCCATAACACTTGGCCAAAACGTCTTTTCTATATGCCTTTACCGTCTCTCTAGCAATAATCTTGCCTCCGATACATGCCTGAATCGGAATTTCAAATTGCTGTTTATGAATAGTGTCTTTTAGTTTTTCGGCTATCCTTCTTCCTCGTGCATAAGCCTTGTCCTTATGAACTATAAAGGAAAGTGCGTCTACTATTTCAGTATTCAAATATATGTCCAGTTTCACAAGGTCTGATTCTTTGTATCCTAAAAGTTCATAGTCCAAAGAAGCATACCCCTTTGTTCTTGATTTTAAAGTATCAAAAAAATCATATATTATTTCATTCAAAGGCATCTCGTAAGTCAGTATTACCCTATCATCGTCAATATATGTCATTTCCTTATATAAGCCACGACGTTCCTGTGAGAGTTCCATAATATTGCCGACAAATTCCGTAGGAGACATAATCGTGGCCTTTACTACAGGCTCCTCCATGCTCTCAATTTCTGCTACCGGCGGTAAATTAGTAGGGTTATCTATAGAAATTTTCTCGCCATCACTCCTTGTCACCTTATAAATAACACTAGGTGCAGTAGTGACAAGATCAAAGTCATACTCTCTCTCAAGACGCTCTTGAATTATTTCCATGTGTAGGAGTCCTAAAAACCCACATCTAAAACCAAATCCTAAAGCAACTGAGGATTCCGGTTCAAAAGTTAGAGAAGCATCATTTAATTGGAGCTTCTCTAAAGCATCTCTTAAATCCCCATATTTAGAACCATCAGAAGGATAAATTCCGCAGAACACCATAGGATTAACCTTCTTATAACCGGGTAGCGGCTCTGTTGCTGGATTTTCCGACAAGGTTACTGTATCTCCAACTCTTGTATCCTTCACATTTTTTATACTTGCAGCAATATACCCTACTTCACCGGCTTTTAGATCTGTACAAGGCGAAAGAGCACCTGGTCTGAAATAGCCTACCTCAGTAACAATAAAATCCTTTTTGGTATACATCATCCGAATTTCATCACCGACTTTTACAGTTCCTTCTTTGACTCTTATATGAACAATAACACCCTTATAACTGTCATAATAAGAATCAAATATAAGAGCGCGTAAAGGTGCCTCTTCATCCCCTTGAGGATACGATACCACCTTTACCACTTTTTCTAAAACCTCCCTGATGTTAATCCCATTCTTAGCAGAAATTAAAGGTGCTTCACTCGCATCAAGCCCGATGACGTCCTCAACTTCCTTTTTAACAACATCAGGCTGTGCACTAGGCAAGTCAATTTTATTAATAACAGGTAGTATCTCAAGATCATGCTCAAGCGCTAGGTAAACATTCGCTAAAGTTTGTGCTTCAATTCCCTGAGCAGCATCCACAACGAGTATTGCACCTTCACAGGCAGCAAGACTTCTCGAAACTTCATAATTAAAGTCTACATGCCCCGGAGTATCTATAAGATTCAACACATATTCCTGCCCGTCTTCAGCCTTGTGAATCATTCTAACAGCCTGGGACTTTATGGTTATTCCCCGTTCGCGCTCAATATCCATATTATCTAAAATCTGGTTTTCCATTTCTCGTTTTGTAAGAACCCCTGTCTCCTCAAGCATTCTGTCTGCTAAAGTAGATTTTCCGTGGTCTATATGCGCAATTATGCAAAAATTTCTAATCTTTTTTTGTCTTTCACTTGCCATTAATTCATCCTCCAATAGAATAAGGTGATTCAAAAAAAGTAACTACTCAATTGCCATATCAAAAAAATCAATTTAACGGGCTTTATGACCCTAAATAATGTATAGATTACTTTTTTGAAATGGCCTAAACTGCTTTTGAATACTATATTTATGTTAATCTTTATCCAAGTTTACCTTGTTTATAATTTTGCTATTATATATAAATAAAGTTTGTTATTCATAATATAAAATTAAGCCCTTATGATTATAATTACACTAGCATATAATTATAACACAAGAACTTTTTTGTGAATAGGATATTTTATTTATTTTTTTGTAATTTATTTTTAGGTTAGGTGATTTCAAAAAAACAACTCTATATTAACTAATGAATTCTTCTTAAAACACCTTAGGTAATTCGCTTTTACTCTTTTGTTATAGCCACAAGCTTGTCTGAAAGGCTTTCCCATTTATCTACAACAGATACTATTTGCTGCATGGAATTAAATTTTTCCTGAGTCAGAACACTTGCGTCTTTAAACTCCTCTTCACCTTTTTGGTTTATATCTTTTATTTTCTCAACTCTTTGAGCTATTTCCAATGCTGCTTTTGCAATTTCATTCGACTCATTACTCAGAATCTGAATTTGACGTTGCTTTTCATCACTAACTTCTGAAAAGCTATTAAATATGGCATTCAAAGTATTGAACGAACCTAGCCCTCTATCAATCATTTGTGAGCCTGAATCTATATTTTCAATTGCCTTCTTAGATAAACTCTGAATATTGTTTACAAGCTCAGTTATTTCTGTTGCGGCTTGTTTATTAAGATCTGCCAATTTTACAACCTCAACGGCAATTACAGCAAAACCTTTTCCTTGGGTACCCGCTTTAGCAGATTCTACCTGTGCATTGAAAGCAACCAATTTTGTGTCCCTTGCAATGGAAGATATGATTTCAACTATTCTTTTTACTTCTAAGGATCGTTCCCCTATTTTGTAAATAAGCTTTTTACTCTCCTTCTTATTATTACTTATACTCATCATTTGTTCCGTAGCGTTATCTATAAACCCTTTAACGTGTTGTTTAATTTCAACAGCTTTCGAGGACATATTCGCTATCTTCTCTAGATCTGCAGAAGTACTATTTAGTTTTTTTGAAATATTTACAATTGTACTGTAAGCATTATTTATATGTAGTGTATTATCCTTTGCTTTTTCAGCTACCTGATTTGCTAGGCGATTCATAGTTTCGTTCGCATCTTTTGTCTTATCGCCTATAGATATATAGTGTTTTATTTCAATAGCAATATATTTTGCAACCTCAGACGTTTTATTTACAATAGAACTCATTTTTTCGAGCATTGAATTTTGCTCTTTTCCATTTAGGGCAAGATTTTTAAATCTAGACTCTGTTAGATTCGATAGTGATAAAAACGCCGGAAAGGTTATAATCATTTGCATAACTATTGATAAAACCGGAACATACCATACATGTCCATAAAACTGAGGATACATTTTAACCGATGCTATAGAACTAAGCACCTGTACAAGTATCAGCAATATAAAAGAATACCATGTAAGTTCCTTTGAAAAATATAATGAAGAAAAAATCAAAGCTACTATCCATGCAATAGTCAATGTACCTGCAGATCGTATACTTAAAATTCCTGTAATACATATTAGCGTAGTTATAAGTAAGTATTTTACCCACCACTTTCTAACTCTAAAAAGCAAAATAAGTGAGACAGGTATACTTAAAATAAATATTGATACAACCAATGCTGGAAGCATATCAACTTCTTCTCCGAAAATTTTTAAGTACATAAAAACATTTACGGGTATCAATAATACAAAAGCAACAAGCAGAACCTTTGCAGATATATTATTTGATTCAATTTCATTGTCTATATATATGTTGTTTTTTCCTTCATCCCATTTAATCATAAATTTACTCCTCATCAAACAATTGTCGAAAATACAAAAGCCTCCAAATACAGGAGCTCAATTTTGCTG
>CAYXPB010000060.1:0-4426 GCA_964466645.1 uncultured Acetivibrio sp.
TTTGACACCTACCAATCGAATAAATATGTCTTCAAGATTATCACAACTGTATTTGCTCTTTAGCCCTTCAAGCTCTCCTTTTTCTACAAGTTCTCCTTTGTTTATAATAGCTATTCTGTCACAAAGCTTTTCCACTTCACTCATAGTATGGCTTGAGAACACTATGGTCTTTCCATCTTTTTTACATGTTCTGATAAACTCATGTACATCCCTAGTTGCACTTACATCAAGACCTGAAGTTGGCTCGTCAAAAAGCATTATGTCTGGATCATGAATAATTGCTCTTGCAAAGGCAACTTTCTGCTTCATACCCTTAGACAATTTACCTGCTCTTCTTTTAATATACTCTTCCATACCAAAAACTTTTGCCATAGTCTTCACTCTATCAGTAATTTTATCCCTGCTCATATCATTGAGCTGCCCAAAATAAGCTATATTTTCTTCACATGACAATCTATCATAAAGACCCGTCTCTCCTCCAAAAAGAATTCCTATCTTTGACCTGACTTTCTCCGGCTCTTTCATAATATCAAAACCCGCCATTATTGCAGTTCCATTTGTCGGTTTTAACATGGTTGCAAGCATTCTCAAGGTAGTAGTTTTGCCTGCTCCATTTTCTCCTAGCAATCCAAATATTTCACCTTTTCCAACTTCAAAACTTAATTTTCTGACAGCAGTAAAATTGCCGAATTGCTTCGTTACATTTTCAACCCTTATCAATTTTGCAGCACATCCTCTCAAAGTTCATCTAATTTGCTTTTACAATAGCTTCTGCAAAGATCAAATCTTCTCTCGTAGTTATTTTAATATTGTTGTAAGTTCCCATAACAAGCTTTGTTTTATTGCCCAACCTTTCTGCAAGAACAGTATCATCGGTTCCAACAAAGCCTTCGTGTTGGGCCTGTTTGTGAGAATCCATAATTATATTGTATTTGAAGGCCTGTGGAGTCTGAATAGACCATAATATACTTCTGTCTAAAGTCAAATTAACAAAACCCTCACCATCTGAAGATTTTACCGTATCCTTAACCGGAACAGCAACAGTTGCCACACCATATTGTTCTGCTGCCTCTATACAACGAATAATACTATGCTCATCAATAAAGGGTCTTGCACCGTCATGTATCAACACAATATCTGCTTCTTCTGCTACTTCCTTTATCCCGTTAAAAACAGAATCCTGCCTTGTTGCTCCTCCGGTCACAACACACTTTATTTTCTTATAATTGCGTCCATGAATAATATTTTCCCCACAATATAGAATATCGTCAGAATGTACCACTAAAATAATCTCATCTATGTAATTCAAACAATCAAATATTTTCAAAGTTCTTGCCAATATGGGAATTCCACCCACACTTATGTACTGCTTATTAACATTCATATTCATTCTAGTTCCCTTACCTGCAGCAACAATAACTAGGCTGGTATAAGATTTTCTTTCACTCTTCATATACAACACTCCAATAGAAAAAGATATTAGGTGATTCCAAAAAATACAATAAAAATATCCATGGCATTATACCATAGATACTTATGATTTACTAATTATTTTGTTTGCTATATTGAACGTACTAAAACTTCTTAGTGTGCTTCAATTTACTTGATATATTATCGTGAGAATTAAATTTGTCCTTATAAAAACATTTTCACGATTTAAATATGTAACTTATTTCCTAGAACATGTCAAAAATCTTAAGTACTCAAAAATTTGCCTATTATTTTTTCAATCTCGATGGCATTCATATTCTTTGCCAACACCAATTCACTTACAAGTATCTGCTTCGCACTATTAAGCATTTTTCTCTCTCCGGTGGACAGCCCTTTATCCTTTTCTCTTAACATTAAAGACCGTACAACATCAGCCACCTCATATATATTTCCACTTTTAATTTTCACCATATTCTCCCGGTAACGTTTGTTCCAGTTACTCGTAGAATTGCTTCTATCATTTCCAAGCACCGAAAAAACCTTGTCAGCATCCTTTTCGCTAATTACATCCCTTATGCCTATCCCTTTTACATTCTCTGTGGGAATCATAACCTTCATATCCCCGACTGGTATTCTAACGACATAATAGCATTGTTTGCTTCCAAGTATCTCCTTTTCTTCAATAGACTCTATTATTCCAGCCCCATGCATGGGGTAAACAATCCTATCACCTACATTATACATATTCTCTCCTCCCATAAACAAGTAACGCAAACTCTTTTATCTTTATACAAGTTTCAACTTCTATAATTCTATTAAACATCAAAATTTCAAAATACGAGCAAGTTACTTAATGTTTGTACATAAATTTTACAAAAACAAGCAACAGCTAACTGCATAAAAGCTTAAGGTACCTAGCCTCCTCAAACTTGACTCTTACATCTCCTTATAAAAGGCTTGAACTAAAAGCTCCATAAAGCTGAAGAATGATACCTATTAAATATTTAAATATCTTTTTATAAAATTTGTTAAATAGATATTTTTGAAAACTGTGAAATATCCCAACTAATTCCTACATATTAAGTATACTACAAGAAAAATACAATGTCAAAAGTTTTTATTTTAGCATGCGCCTATGTTTATGTCAATAGCAATTTTTCACTTTTTAAATTTTTTATATCAAAAAACACATTGAACCTTCCTTTCATGGGTGCCATAAACTTTCCTACCATGTTTATCCATTGTATTTTTAATTGACAAAGCCCCATTTATACAATTATAATAGTAATATCAAAAGAACTTCTGATTTTTATATTAATGAATACATCTAAGGAGTGAACCATATTGAATGACATTATGGTAGATCAATTCCAATACACTGTAGCTGAACTTCTTGTAAGAAACAAAAGCATTCTAGATCAAATAACAAAATTTCAGGATTCAAACGGGCGTGTAAACCGTGGGATTATTAAGTCTGTTACCCAATGTGGTTGCGTTAAGATTAATGCAAAGAAACAGGCTCTGCCCGTTGATTACAACTTTGATGAAATCCGGAATAATATGAAAACGCACTTAGAAGGAACGCTTTGCGACAACTGTAGAGATCTTATTGAAAAGGATATTGGAAGAAATCTCTTTTATCTAGCTTCAATATGTAATACTCTAGATCTTAATCTATATGACATGATTTTGAAAGAACTTGAAAGAATTAAAATGCTCGGAAAATATAATTTAAGATAAAAACAAGAGGTTAGATTTCAACCTCTTGTTTTTGTATTTCCATTAAATTAGGACTCAATGAATTGTTCAAAAAACAAAGCATATAACTATCTATTTCTTGTAGAAAGTTTTTTTATGTTTTTATAATGTGTCAGATCCTTCGTGCATCTAAGAAAAGTTGCTCCTGCACCCTTCTTAGGCCTTCTTTTATCATTCTCGCTCTTACCTCTCCAATCCCTTCAACTTCATCAAGTTCGTCAATTGTAGCATTTATTATACCTTGGAAGTTAAGAAATCTGTCTACCAAATTCTTTATAACCGACAGAGGCACTCTTGGAATTTTGCTAAGCAGTCGGTAACCTCGTGGGAAGATCGCCGTGTCAAATGCGTTTGCTCCCGAGTCAAAGCCTAAAATCTTGCATATGTTTGATATTTCCATAAGTTCATCAAAAGAAAGTCGTCTTAAGTTTTCTTGCATTTGTTCAGACGTACTGTTGGCATTTTGCTCCATGTAATCTTCAATGATAAGAATTTCATCACCATCAACATTTGCCAAAAGTTCATCAAGCTGCATAGTTAAAAGTCTAGCTTCATTTCCAAGTTCACATATGTATTTCTCCATCTCTACTGCAACTCTCATAACCATCTCTATTCTCTGAATTACAAAAGCCACATCATCTAGAGTAACTATATCCTCAAATTCCAAAACACTTAAGCTATTCACAGCGCTATCCAAAACATTTCTGTACTTTTCCATTGTCTGCAAAGCTTGATTAGCCTTCGTCAAAATGGCAGAGGTCTCTTTAATAATATATTTTCTAGTTCCCTTATACAAAGTAATAATATTTCTTCTCTGCGAAATACTTATTACAATTTCTCCAGTTTTCTTTGATACCCTATTTGCTGTTTTATGTCTTGTACCCGTTTCATCGGTATAAATTGAAGTATCCTGTATTAGCATGGCATTTGCGTAAAGTATCTTCTTGAGATCTTTACTCAATACTATTGCTCCATCCATTTTGGCCAATTCATAAAGATACGCCTGTGAGTACTCTTTATTTATAAAGAATCCTCCATCAACAAGCTTCAATATATCTTGTGAATCTCCAACAACTATTAGCGCTCCAGTTCTTGCTTTTAAAATACTTTCCAAGCCTTCCCTAAGGGGTGTTCCTGGAGCAACCATACGCAACACTTCAAGAAATTCCAAATCATTATTTTTATCTTTGCCCATTAACAGACCCTCCATAAAGCCATACTATGGCATTGATGATAT
>CAYXPB010000060.1:4526-20643 GCA_964466645.1 uncultured Acetivibrio sp.
TATCTTTGCCCATTAACAGACCCTCCATAAAGCCATACTATGGCATTGATGATATTGGTACAAGAGTACTACAAAAGAATACCTAATGCTTCTACAACATTTTCCACAGGTTTTATATTTATTTCTTTTAACTCCTTAACTTGTTTTATTGCTTTAATATTTCCTGCAGGAATAACACAGCTTTTAAAACCCATTCTTGCAGCTTCAATAACTCTCTTTTCTATTTGGTTTATTGCCCTGACCTCGCCTGTCAAACCCACTTCGCCTATAAGCACTGTACTCATATCCACAGGCTTATTTCGAAAACTAGAAGCGATTGCTGCCACAACACCTAAGTCACACGCAGGTTCATCTATTTTTAAGCCTCCAACCACATTTACATAAGCATCATAGTTGTGAAGCTGCATACCTATCCGCTTTTCTAATACGGCCATTAGTAAAGTTATTCTATTGTAATCAATCCCTGTTGCCATTCTCCGTGGCATTCCGAAATTGGTAGGGCACACAAGAGCTTGAATCTCTATAAGCATTGGCCTTGTACCCTCAAGGCTTGAAACAACAACCGATCCCGAAACGCTCTCTTTTCTATCTGAGATCATCATCATTGAAGGATTCTCCACCTCAATAAGCCCTGCATCCTTCATTTCAAATATACCAATTTCATTTGTTGACCCAAATCTATTCTTTACTGCTCTCAATATTCTATAACTCAAGTGCCGTTCACCCTCAAAATATAAAACAGTGTCAACCATGTGCTCTAAAACTCGTGGTCCGGCCAAAGACCCTTCCTTTGTCACGTGTCCTACAACGAAAATCGCTATATTGGTGCTTTTTGCAATCCGCATAAGACCGGCTGTTATCTCCCTAACTTGACTAACACTACCGGGTGCAGAGGAAAGTTCCTCGTTAAACATGGTTTGTATGGAGTCAACAATTATAAGAGCAGGGTTCTCCCTCTCACTTATAACTTGAATAGCTTTAAAGTTTGTTTCTGAGACCATTAACAGATTCGGATTCCTTACACCTAATCTATCGGCTCGGATTTTGATTTGCTTTATAGATTCTTCACCAGATATATATATTATTTTGGAATCAATTCTAACAGTATCACAAATTTGCAATATTAGCGTAGACTTTCCAATCCCCGGATCACCACCCACAAGTACAAGCGAGCCCTTAACAATACCGCCTCCTAATACGCGGTCCATCTCCTTAATACCCGTCAAATAGCGCTCTTCACTATCTATTTCAATATCATTGATATTAACAGTCTTTACATCAAACAGGACACTTTTCTTTTTTGAGCCGGCAACTGTAGCTTGCACTTCTTCAGTGAAAGTGTTCCAGTTGTTACATGCCGGGCACTTTCCAAGCCACCCGTTACTTTCATAACCGCAATCTTGACATACAAAAACTGATTTTTGTTTAGGCATTTATATCTCCTATTTAGGTAATTCCAAAAAAATAACTGTTCAATGGGTATTTCAAAAAAGCTGATTTTATTGGGTCGGAACTATATATATTGACTAATGAAATTTTTTGAAACACCTTAGGCGTCTTCTAAATCTTCAAATGGCTATTGAACGATTATTTTTAGAAATCACCTTATCTTTTAATAAGCACCTGCTTCAATTAGTTTGACTAAAACTAAAACAAACATTGCATGAGACCATGTTAAAGGAATAACCCAACAAGGCTCTCCAGTATCTCTACTAACCTGTTCCGGTAACAAGCCCAATTTAGTACTGGACTTTGCAGCCCATTCTAAATAATCTTTTGCCTTTTCCAAGTTGCCCACTTCAATATGATAAAGCGCAACCCAAAGAGTTGTTAACACCCATGGATTTCCACCTATATAATTATCATTCTCATATCTTTTTATTCCCCCAGCAGGTTGAACTGTAAGAGCTCTTTCAATAGCTGCAACAGTAGCTGCAACTCGCTTATCCTTTGCATCAAATACTTCAAAGGGAATTGATACACCCAACAAACTTACATCAATCGTCCAATCTTCCAAAGTAACATCTCTTCGATAGCCTTTTGAATTTACTTCTATTATAGTTGTGTGGTGAGAATGTTCACTTCCCCAAGGATTAAGCTTTGTCCTTACACTTCGAATAAACCTACCTGCTTCATCCTTCCAAAGCATAGTTTCCATTGCTTTTCTAATATCTTCGGCAATAAGATTCCAATTCTTAACGTTTTCATTGGAAAATGCTAATATTTCAGCTATTTGGACCCCTGCCTTAATACCAGCATATACAGCTGCACACGAATAAGTGTGCTCTCCAACTCGTTCTTCCCAAAGGTCATAGCTTGGTTTTGGAAGTCCCGTCTCGGCATCTATAAAATTCACAAGAAAGTCTATACCCTTCTGCACAGTGTTCCACATGTTTTCAAGGAAAATCTTGTCCTTTGTAACCTCATAGTGCTTTAACACACCCCAAATAAGTGTTCCGGTTTCATCAACCTGCATTCCCCATGAAGGAGCAAGATTGCCATCCATATAATATCTCTGGTGCCATGAACCATCATCATCCTGAGTGTCCGCTGCCCAACCATAAAACTTATCCACGGCTTTTGTAAGTCCTGCAGCATCTAAAGCACTCGTAATAAAAGCAGCATCTCTTCCCCAACAATAAGCGTATCTACCACATTTGCTAAAGCCTTCATCAATCTCTGCCGAAGCTAAAAGTCCACCTGTCTGTTCATCGGACATAAGCTTGAAAACCAACAGCGACCTTTTATACAAATTATCAACGGCTTCCTCACCGGTTCTTAACTGTTTAGCTTCACTTAAAAACTCCAACCAATACTTTTTGGTTTTCTCATATTGTTCATTAATGTTCAAAGTCTTGCATTTTCTATTTAACTTTTTCACACCTTTTAGTGTGTGTGAAGCACATATAAACAAATTAAAACTCTTTTTTTCACCGGGTTTAACAGCACCTATCTTCCATGACACAGCCCCATCTCTCATCATACCAATACTTTCAAAACCATTTAATTGAGTATGTCTCGCCGAATCAATAGCATTATTGCCCAACTGAAATTGAAAAGCTTCAATATCCGAAGAAACAGAGATATAATAATTATGTTTATAGTGAATCAATGAATCTGTATCAAAATCAAAAAGTGTACTCCTTAAATCAGGAGTAGTTGTAATCATTGACGAATATTGTATAAATCCCAATTCAAAATCTTGAGTCCCTATATTTTCAATCTCATATTGCCTTATATAGATATCACTATCAGGCAGGGCAAAATCCAACTGGTCAATACGCAGTCCCCAGTTACTGTCTGTTAAACTGGTCTTAAGTATATTAGTATCTTCAATATAGGATTGAACTCTATGCCAATTATCTTCACCAAACCACGATGTGCTATTTTCGTGACGTGTATCAAAAATACCGGACACAAAACGCTCAACGTGCTGTGGATAATCAATATGAGGCCAAAACAATCTCTCTAGCTCACCTTTTTTATTTAAGCATGCAAGCATATGTGAATTTCCAATTACTGCGTCGTTATAGTAGGTCTTCGTCATCAAATCTACCCCCGTAGTTTTAATTTCGTAACAATCTTAAAACATGAGAACCTCTGTAATAAACAGAGAAGCCTTCATATCAAAAGTTTTAAAAAACGATTTTTTATAGAAGCAGCAAAACAATTTGTCCAGTTATTAAATCTTAAAATATCTGTTTGCAACACATTTTAATAATTTCATATTTTTCTATATTATTATAACATATTTTATTATTTTTTTATCATAAATATTTTTCCTTATTAAGCGCAAAATAAGACGAAGGACTAAATGTAATTAGAATTCAATATATAAATATAAATTTCATATGGAGGAATCAAATGTTATCACTACTGAATAATGTGGTATACCATACTACACAATTAATACAGGTGATAATTTTTATTGCAGGGTGCTACTTTTTTGGTATTTCCATTTTTGGCTGGATAAAGCGAAAGGATACTGACTCAAAAAGTTATGCTCCCGAAAAGAAATTTGCTTTAATTATTGCCGCCCATAATGAGGAAAAGGTTATTGCTCATGTAATTGAAAGCCTTTTTAAACAAAACTATCCTAAAGGTCTTTATGACGTTTTTGTAATAGCTGACAATTGCACAGATAACACCGCTCAAATTGCTACCGATCATGGTGCATTGGTGCATACAAGAGTTAATAATGAACTGCGTGGTAAAGGTCATGCTTTAGAGTGGATGTTTTCAAAAATATTCACCATGCAGGAAAAATATGATGCAATAAGTGTTTTTGATGCAGATAATCTCGTGACTTCAAATTATCTTCTGGAAATGAACGCAAAACTATGTCAAGGACACAAAGTGGTTCAGGGCTATATTGACAGCAAAAACCCCTATGATTCATGGATAACCTGCTCCTATTCAATTGCATTCTGGCTGTCAAACAGGATATTCCAGCTTCCAAGATACAATCTTGGATTAAGCTGTAGTTTATGCGGAACAGGCTTTTGTGTAGATGTGGATATTTTGAAGCAAATTGGTTGGGGCGCTACGTGTCTTACAGAGGACTTGGAATTCACAATGAAACTTGCCCTCAGTGACTTAAAGGTAGGATGGGCACATAATGCTGTTGTATATGATGAAAAACCTCTTACTTTAAGGCAATCCTGGAATCAACGTATACGATGGATGCAAGGACACGCAGATTGTGCAAGTCGTTTCTTAGGTCCGCTTTTTAAAAAAGCTTTCAAGGATAGCGATTTGACCTCCTTTGATAATGCAATATACTTGTTTCAACCTATAAGATTTATTTTTATAGGTCTGTTAACCATTATGATGTGGGTTCAAACAGTATTCCCTCAATCACCTTTTTACAGCTTAAAATATGTTTTTCCTGTTGGTATATGGTATATATTTGCGACACTGCAGTTTTTCTATGGGCCAATAATAATACTTACAGAAAAGAAATTTTCCCCTAAAGTGCTGGTTGCTTTTATAATATATCCACTTTATTGTTTGACCTGGATGCCTATAACTATTCAAGGCTTTTTGAGAAAAAACAACAAAGACTGGGAACACACCCATCATTCTAGGGAGATAAGTATCAACGATTTAGAAAAAGCATAAGCATAAACTTCAATATCGGGTTTTTCCAATTTTCCCCTTTCACTTCGTTCGAAAGAGGAAAAATAAAACCTCCACAAAAGAAGTGGAGGTTTTGTTTAGGTAATTTCTAAAAAAACTCTTACGGCTAATCCAAATCCTAACTTTTTCATTTATTTCTCTACAATCTGACTTTTTATTTAACTTTGTTCTCCTAAGAGCTACCTATTTCCAAGCGATTTAATAATATCAACAAATTGGTATCCACATCTTGCTAACTCCCCTAAAACCTTATCAACACCTTTATCAGTTGTATGCCAATTTTCCCTATTTATCCCTTGAGTATCTGTAGGAGAAATAATGAATTTAGTTTGGGGATAAAGCAATTGATAATACATAAAACAACGCCGTGCATGAAAGGACTGGCAACAAATCATAGCTTTCTCAATGTTTATTTTAAGCCCATCAGTTTCTTTCCTAGAAAAAATAGCATTTTGATATGTATTTGTAGCTTCATCTTCCTTTAGAATTGAGGCTTCACTTACACCATTTAAAATAAGTACATCTTTCAAAAACTGCCACTCAGTAGCATATTGCCCAGTGTAGATATCTGCTTTTGACATAGGTCCTGTAAATTGCCCTAGTTTAATGCTATATTTGCCAGAAGGAAGTATAATCGGGGAATATTTTTCTTTCCAATAAGTCGCCGCCTTCTCTGCTATTTCAGGATATGAACCTCCAGGGACAAAAATAATGTCTACCTTCTGAGGCTCATCCATTAAAAATATAAACTTTGTAATATCTTCAATAAACTCCATAGAAATATACCTCTACAAGATTAATATACTTTAGGTGGTCCCAAAAAATAACAGGTCAATGGGTGTTTCAAAAGAGTTGATTTACATTTTTTGCGTAGCAAAATAATGTTCCTATGTTTGAAGCTTTTAGCTTCATTATTGGGTTGGAACTATATATATTGACTAATGAAATTTTTTGAAACACCTTAGGTCACTTAAAAATTAATTCTTTTATATACCATTACAATTATATATTAAAATAATATAGTACTGTATAAAAAACCAAAAAAACTCAATATATTTATAAGACCTAATTTTTTGCCATTTTAGCTATATACTAAGCATTGAATAAAACTAAACGGAAAGGTTTTTATTTATAGTTATTTATGGTAATATAAACATGATTTGTTTACAACAAATATCAACTTTGCTGTATACAAGAACAGTAAGTTGAAATAAATTTTAGGAGAATATACCATGAAAATTACAAAAAAAATGCTGTGTTTGATTATTGCCACAGTAATGATCCTTGGCTTTATATCAGGAGCAGTCGCAAGTTCAGGTATTATGAAAATTACTGCTGATATTAACGCCAACATCAATTACATATTAAATGGAGACAAATTTATTCCTAAAGATACAGACGGAAGTAGAATGGACACTATTATTTACAAGGGTCGTTCTTATGTTCCGTTAAGAGCCATAGCAAATGCTTTAGATGTACCGGTTAGTTGGGATGACAAAACAAGCACCATCATCTTAGGTGCAAATGATGCTAGTGAAGAAGTCAAAAATGAGTATAGTGAAGAAATAACGCTTTTGCATTTTAATGAAGATGAGGCTACTGTACTTGCAAGAGATTTTATGGCTAGCCATCCGGGAGTAAAGGTCAATATAAATTGCATAGCAGATTCTAACGGAGCCTATCAAACTTATTTAGCTAGCGAACTTAGGGCGGGGACAATAGATGCAGATGTTATTGCCCTAGAAGTTTCTTTTATCAAGAAATTTATTAACGTAGCAAATGAATTTGAAGATTTGTCTTCTTCTCCTTATAATGCAGAAAAAATGCACGACAAATTAGTTCCCTATACTATCGATGTTGGCAGAAGCAACGATGGAAAAATAAAGGCTTTATCTCATCAAGCCAATCCGCTTGGAATAGGATACAAGAGAGATATTGCAAAGACATATCTTGGAACAGATAACCCTGTGGAAATATCCAAAATGTTTGCATCCTCAGAAAAGATACTTGAAACAGCGAGAAAGTTAAAAGAAAAAAGTGAAGGAAAAGTAAAACTTTTTCCGAATTTAGAGGAATTGCTAAGAATATATTTAGGAAATCGGAATACTGGATGGATTAAGGACGGAAAGCTTTTTATAGATCCTGAAATTGATGAGTTTATGGAACTTGCAAAAAAATTATATAATGAAGGACTTGTTGGAAACCTTGAGCCATGGACACCTGCGTGGTCTTATGCTATTGAGGATAATGAACACTTTGCATGGGCTATAGCAAATTGGGGAGTTCCATGGATTCTCAGTGTGAATATGGATGAACAATATAGAGATAAAGGCAAGTGGGCAATTGCAATGACTGAAACTCCAGGTTTCTGGGGAGGAACTTGGTTTGGAATAAACAACAACAGCTCTAAAAAAGACCTTGCATGGGAATTTATTAATTATATGACCACCAATGCTGAACAATCAGAGAAGTGGGCAACTAAAACGGGTGATTTTGTTAGCAATTTAGAATCAATTAATAAATTAGCAGACAACAGCAAATTCATTTCCCCAACAATTAATCAAAATCTGTATAGTTTATATAAACCACTATTAGGCAAAATAAACGGAAAAACAGTGACTGAGTTCGATAACAATATAACATATGTGTTTATTGATAAGGTTTTATATCCATATGCAACTGGGAAAGTGAGCAAAGATAATGCAATAAAGGAATTTAGGGATGGTGTATATAGGGATTTAAATATAAATTAATCACTTCAAAATTGCGAGTTTTAGAGACTGTAGGGAGTTACATATATAGTAACAACCTACAGTTTTTTATGATAACATGAAGAATTGATATGATCAAAAAAAGTTTTTATTTTTACTAATCCCATCTAACTACATTTTTAACACACAGCCTATCAAAAAGAATTTTTGATAGGTCCATTGACCAGTTATTTATTAGAATAACCTTATTGAATTAATTAAATTATACTGCCTTATTATCGGCTATTCAGACTTTCAACGTTTTCCTGAAAGTATTCCTATAATTATTAATAAGTCAAGCACACTTTTGTATCAAGGTTATTACATTTTGAAAGTGTCCTATAAAATTAAATATTGACAAAACCAAGTTACAGTTGTAGACTAAGTATAGAGGTTACAAAAGTAACCTCCATGCTTAGTCTACATATTATAGATTAGATATCTTTATAGGAGTAGTTTTAGCTAATGCCAATTAGGGGGAAGTCATATGAGTAATCTAGCATCAAAAATAACAGTTTCTGAAGTTGAACTTATGAAGGTTTTATGGGATGAGGACAAAGAACTTCCTGTTTCAGAAATTAGAAAGGCACTTGAAAAAACAAGCAACTGGGAAAACTCCACAATCAAGACATTGTTACGAAGACTTTGTAATAAAGGTATTGTTAAAGCTATCAAAAGAGAAGTATTTTACTACAAGGCCTTAGTAAGTCAGAAGGAATATAATGAATATAGTACTCAGAATCTAATTGATCGTTTATATTGCGGAAGTGCTAAAAATCTTATTGCATCATTAATTGGCAGTAAAAAACTAAATTCCGAAGACGTTAAAGAGCTTCAAGATATGTTTAAAGTAGGTGATGAAGATGAATGACTTTATAAAAACATTATTGTCACTTTCTCTGTCGGGAAGTATTATTGCTCTTATTGTATTTTTCCTAAAGCCTATATTAAGATACCGCATTCCTAAATGGATCCAATACTATATCTGGGTTGTTATATTGTTAAGGCTAATACTTCCCTTCTCCTTACCCGGAAGTGTAATGAATTCAGTTTTTTCTGAGGAACGCAACTTAAATTCCAAAATAAATCATACTACTTTTTCAAAAACTACAAATATCAACACTACAGATTTACCGGTTTTAACTTCTCCAATGGAACAGGATGTTTACAATAATACTGGAAATAAGAATTCATTGTACTTATATCACAAATATCTTATACCCGTATGGCTTTTAGGACTTCTGGTAACTCTCATGATAAATCTTTTGGGATATATGAAATTTATTAGGTTTGTTAATAAAACCAACCTTCCTGCAAAGCTTGAAGAAGTCCATACTCTTTTTAAGCTTTCAAAGAAAAACGAGATTCAACTTTACCGCAATCCATTTATCTCAACTCCTATGCTGATTGGAGTAGTAAAACCTCGTATTATTATTCCAGCTATTGATTTTGATCAAGAGCAGCTAAATAATATTTTGTTGCACGAGCTAACCCATTTAAGAAGATTTGATATCGTAATAAAGTGGTTAACCATGCTTTCAGTGGCAATTCATTGGTTTAATCCGGTTGTTTACTTAATTAAGAGGGAAATTGACAATGCCTGCGAGTTGGCTTGTGATGAGGGCGTAATAAAAAATTTGAGTAATAAGGATAAGCAGTCCTATGGAAACACCTTAATATATGTGGTTTCAGAATACAAAGAAGCTCCTTTAGGGGTGTTGCAGGCAAAAATGTACGAGGAAAAGAAAACTTTAAAAGAAAGGTTGACCTCAATTATGAAGCATAATAAAAAGTCAAAAATAATTATCCTACTATCTGTTGTTTTATTGGTATCTATAGTTATAGGTGGATTGGTTTTGGGTGCATTTAATGGAATAACCAATAATGTTGAAAATGAAATAGGGAATAAGTATGAAGTTTACAAAAATGATAAGTACGGTTTTTCCTTAAATATACCAGAAGATTTCTCACGACACATAAATATTGATGAGAATACAGAAGAAAATGTAATTTATTTCAGATACAAAGAAATTTCCAAATACTATCCACACATGGGGCATGTAGGCAGGATTGAAGTATATAGTAAGGATCAGCATCCGACTAAGGAAGACTTTAAAGATCAAGAAATTATGTATAATTTGAAAATTATAGGCGAATCAGACAAGTTTTATTTTGGATGGGCTCATGCAACTGATCTTCAAGTACCCTATGAGAAAAATGAACTATTAGAAAAATTCAGGGAACTCGAAAGCGATTTTGACAGCGTAATTGAGAGCTTCATGGTATACGATGTGAAAGTAGAATCTGACGAAAAAGAGGAAGGCAATTCACAGATAGATAAATCAGCTTTAGAATATTCTTTGGTATTTGACAATAAAGTTATAACACTAGGAAGCTGGGATACCAATATAGAAGATATATTCGGAAAGCCCCAGTGGCAAAATACCGAGATATTAGGACCTGAAAGTGATACCTTCGCAGGGTCACACAGAAAGGTGATGAAATATGACAATATAGAAATTACTCTTTTTTCACCAAGAGATAATGGAAAATCATTCTGGATTATGGAAATGGATGTTAAAGATACTAGTGTAAAAACTTGGAGCGGAATATCCTTAGGGTCGTCCCTTCAGGATCTAAAATCAGCCTACAGTGACCTGAAAATTTTTCCCGATGGTAGAACTGATATAAATAACTGTGGGTATATATTGGATAAAGTAGACCGTTATAAATTAATGAAGTTTGAAGTTAAAGACAGCAAAGTAGAAGCAATAAGTCTTTATATTGAAATGCCCTGATTGTATATATTTCATTGGAATAGGGCTAGTAATTCCTAATTCGCTCAAATCCTAAATAGCGTGTACCTTGAAAGGTAAGTCTACCAACATCATTTTCCACTAGTATTCCATACTCCTTATCACGAACTTTAAACTCCATACGATCTCCACTAGCCACTTGGAATGTAACATAATATGTAGTAGATGACGATACATGACTCATATTATCTGTTCTTACATTGTGATGGTGTGTACTAACATCTGCTCGTTTTGCTACCACAGTTGCCTCAACTGTTAAAACAGGAGCTTCATTATTTTTTTGCCACTGGCTCACTCCCCGTATTGCACTCACAATAAACGCCCCAATTATAAATACAAATCCTAAAAATACAATTACAGGTATGATACTAAACATAGCATCCATACCTCCATAAGGTGAAAACTCCATTTGATTTGTACCTCCAAAATAAAATTCTCTCACTTTTATAATACCATATTTTTTTGTTAAGCCTATTCAATATTCAGATCGCAAAGCTCATTAAATTATTTATCATATACCCATTCCTTATTCAGAAACCCCAGCACATTCTTTGCCAATACTTGATGCCCCTTAGAGCTTGGATGAATTCTATCTTCCTGCCATATATCATTTTTATTATCGTTCTCCTTGACTAAAGAAGGCATAACAGGTATATCCAATTCCTTGCCGACTTCCTCATAAATAGCAGCAAAACTCTTTACATAATCTGCATCCTTTAAATAAGCAACCTTAGGTAAATCCATAGCCATTAGAACAACTTTAATTTGCCTGTCTTGAATTCTTTGTATTATTGTTTTTATATTATCTTTTATTACTCTGACATCCGTTTTTGCAAAAGCATCATTTGCTCCAATTTCAAGAAAAACCATATAGACGTCATCCGTCAGAATATTATCTAAACGTGATAACACCCCGGTTGTAGTATCACCACTAATACCTTCATTTTTAGATGTAAAAGAAATATTATTATCCTTCCAATATTCACTTATGAGATACGGAAATGCCTGACTACTTTCAACACCATATCCGGCAGTTACTGAATCCCCAAGGAAAACTATTGTATTTCTTGTGTCGTCTACTCCGTTTACCGGCAGGATTTTTTCTGATGTTCCCTTAGATTTTATTAGTGTATAGCACGATACTGCTAATAATAATGCTACAGATATTAGAATTATAGACTTCCTCATTGAACTAACCTCTCTATCTTTACAAAAATTATCAACCCTATACCAATGTATACTTTCAAAACTTTCTTTACTATAGTAAACATATTATACTATAACAATATATAAGTTACAAATTCATTTATGCCTTTTAACTTTCTTCAAATTTCTGCCTAAAAAATATTTATTTACGAATAGTATAATTAGGCCATTCAAAAAACAAACATTTTAAGGGGGTATAATCTTGAAGAAAGTACATTATTCTTTATTAGCACTAGTAATAACATTATCAGTAATGTTTGGAAGCCCACATATTCAGGCTGCAAGTGAACGTTCAATTTCTTTTGGCACAACAATTAATGCAGAGGATCAGATACTTAAGTCCCAAGCTCTTGCAAAGTCAATTGCCAATCCTGGCTCCTCACAGTGGCAAGCAAAGGGTGATCAGAATAGGATTTACTATTTTCCTGAAGCTAATACTGTAGAACGCTACCGGCTTTGTGTTCCAACCAACTGGGATGGCAAATCAAAGCTGCCGTTGGTCATGTTCCTGCATGGAGCTGGAAATGACGAGAGTTCATATTTAGTTCAGAACAACAATCAAATGATCAATCTTGCCATGCAACACGGATACATACTTGTCTCACCTATGGGGCATACCGGTGCATATGGAAACTTCCTGAGACTTTCGGCTCCTTTTGGCAAACCGGATGAAGCAGCAAAACTCATGTCTCAAGTTACAGCGGACAGTGATCGTACAAATGAACTCAGCGAAAAAGACGTAATCAACGTATTGGAAATAGTATTAAACGAATATCCTATTGACACAGGTTCGGTATTTCTTACTGGACACTCCATGGGAAGCGGAGGCACATGGTATATTGGCGGTAAATATTCTAAATACTGGACTGCTTTGGCACCCATGTCAGGACCATTTGTGCAGGAAACAGGCTATCCATGGGATAATGTACGCAATACTCCAATCTTTATAACTGAAGGAACACAAGCCCCATCATTAAGTGCAAGCAGGCTACTAAACACATGGATGACCAATAAAGGTTATAAAAACGAATATAAGGAAGTAAATGCAGACCATGCAGGGATGGTACCTGTGGTGTTACCTGATGTTTTTAAATTTTTTGACCGTTGTAGAACAACTTCGACAATACCTCCAACACCTACACCAACACCTACTGCTGAAAACACTCCAACAGCGGTTCTTGAAGGTGATGTTAATGGTGACGGAATTTTTAATTCAATTGATTTTGGGACCTTCAGAATGATTTTGTTAGGTATGAGCGTCAACAAATATGAGTTCTGGGATAAGGCTGCCGATTTGAATGGCGACGGAGCCCAAAATGCCATAGATTTTGCACTGATGAGAATGAAGCTTCTGGGGCAAAAGTAAAGGAATTAGAAAGCCCCTATACCCAAAAAAGCATATTAAGTAACCCGCACCTTAATTTAAAGGTTGCGGGTTTTATATTTGGATTATTTGATCCCTGTACAAAAGAACTTCATTTTGCTATTAACATTTTCAATTCCTTACCTTTAAAACCCATCCCGATACAAACTATATTTTCGTGACCATGAACCTTATAAACTCCTTCTTTGTATTTCTTTTCTCTAATTTGAGCTACCGCTTCATCTACCAATATATCAAGTGTTTTTGAACCCTTTATGCTATCCCATTTGAATTCGAAAACATATGCCGTTTTATCCATATCTTTCGGTATTATAACTATGTCGGGACGTCCTAAACCATACTCTTTATTGCTCTCTACTATAAACTCCCTACCCATTTGTACAAACAACCCCAGCATAAAACCATGATGGAAACTTTCAAACCTCTCCTTTTGTTCTCGTTCCTTTATATTTTCCAAACTGGCGTCATGATAGCTCACCTGACCTAAATACAATTCTTTCATAAGCCTTTCAAAGGCTTCTATATCATTATCAAACAAACTTTTTATTATATAATTAACATCTGCAAGAATATCTTCATCTTCTTTAAAATAGCTTATTATTATATCTGTATATATTGTTTTTATCTCTATATTCGGTATCGCTAATTTGTACGTAAACTTTGATTCATATCCTTCTTTTTCTTTTCCACATGCTTTAAGATACCCTGCATGCAAAAGAAAACTCCAAGCAACGTCCGGATTATCCTTTATGCTTTGATATATAATATTTTCTTCAATTACCTTTGATACCTCTTCTCCCTTTATTAGCTTCTCTACTACTTTTTTACCTTCTGCTTTATCTAACTGCATTACGTCTTTTATCATTCTGTTGTCGCTTGTGTTTATCCAATATGGCTTTAGACCATCTTCTGGTGTACTCATGTATTTAATTATACTCCAAGGGTTATATATCACCGTATCTATCCCAAATATATATCCATCATACCAGTTTTTTATGTCTTCTAAATGACTTGTAAGTTCAAAATATTCTGCCATTTCTTCAACCTCAGATTGGATAAAACCAAATTTATCTTTATACCTTTCTGATAATATGGTATTTATTGATGGGTTGTTAAAATCGCTAAATATACTTTCTTGTGCTACTTTCATTATTCCTGTAAGCATCCCTTGTTTAAGTGCATTGTTGTCTTTAAAGCCTTTTACCAGCATGCTTTTTTGGAACTCAATTACTTCTTCAAAATATCCTTCAATATAACCGGATTGAATTGGTGTATCATATTCATCTATAATTACTATACAATCTTCTTTGAAGTACCTTTTTAAATATTCTGTTAAATGTAATATAACATTTGTGTACTCTACTCTCTCTGCTTTCATGCTTATAATATCTATATATTTAACTTTTTCATATTCAGTAAGTATTTCACCGTCCAACAAATATTTATGACGGCTATATTCCTGCGCTATAGTCAATTTCAAATTATATAATGTATCTTCCCAATTGTTTTGTTTTGCGTTTTTGAGAGTCAAATAAACTACAGGATACTTTCCAAGTTCTTGTATGTATTTTTCTCCTGCCTTAGCTATATTTAATTTTTCAAACAGGTATCCCGAATCCTGCTCAAATTCATCTTGTCTGCATTTAGGATGTTCAAAAAAGTACTTTAGCATGCTCATGTTTAACGTTTTTCCAAATCTTCTAGGTCTCGTTATCAGCACTATTTGATCCGGGCGATCTATCAGTTCTTTTATTAACAAAGTTTTATCTACATAATAGCCATTATTGTCTATAAGTTTCTTAAAATTATCTATTCCCAGTAGTACTTGTTTTTTAGCCATATAAAAAACCTCATAATTCTTATTTATTATGCTTTTATCAGCAATTTCAATAATTTACTATATACTATTATATACATATTAAATTTTATTAGCAATTCATATAATCTTAATAGGAACGAGTGACAGGAATCTTTAAAAACGCATTTACAAATTGCTCTTTTTGAACCACATGTTTCACTCTTATCTTCCCTTCTACTGCTGTAGTGAAACTAAACAATGTCAATAAATCCAACTCGTTTAATTCACTAATACTTCCACTTCTCATGCCTTACAGGCAACTGGTTCAACTCATCCTTATAATACTTCCATTTTGGCAAAAACTTGTCCATATACGCTACAAAAGCATCATTATGCTTTCTTTCTAGAAGATGTACCATTTCATGTACCACAATATACTCAAGACATTGAGGAGGTTTCTTCGCGAGCTCAAGATTAATCCATATACGCCCCACTTCAGTATTACAAGTCCCCCATTTTGTCTTCATTCTTCTGATTCCAAAATCGTTGACTTTTACTTTAATAACTTTTTCCCATTTTTCAATCAGTGGCGGAATTAGGGCTTTAAGTTGTGCTCTGTACCACTCATCAATTATTATCTGTCTTTTTTCCATTGAGGTATCAGGACGCACACGCAAAATCATTGTCTTATGCTTAAGTTCAATTTTGGGTGGTGCATCCTTTTCAACAACTTTCAAAAGATATCTCTTTCCTCTAAAGAAGTGACTTTCTCTATTTAAATATTCCCTAGGTGCTTCTCTAACCTGTCCACGGAATTTTTCCTGCTGCTTCCTTATCCAATTTAATTTTGAAAGTGCATACACTCTTATAGTATCCATATCAAGTTTCAAAGGTGCAGCTATACGAACTGCACCCAAAGGAGGATAAACACTTAAATGTATATTTTTTATATCCTTTTGCTCAACTTCTATTATTATAACCATGCCTTTCGCTTTACTCAAGGCACAAAACGTAATTAAAAAGT